>CAMDWF010000076.1 GCA_945878795.1 Synechococcus sp. UW140 | reverse complement strand
TCCGGTTCATTGGCATGGAATCGGTCTTGGTACGTGTGTACCAATCTAGCCTGAAGGGGCGGTCGCGGAGCTTGCTACCTAATCAAGACAGATTGTGGATGGGCTTGTCGATGCCCTGCGCAAGCACCCCGAGCAGATCGCGGTACGTATCGATCGCGATGAAATGCGGCCCGGTGACTTGATCAGCGCCTTCATGAATCGCCTGGCCGCCGCTGATCGGGTGATCGTGGTGATCAGCGCCAAATATCTCCGCTCGGAGTATTGCATGTATGAGCTATTCAAGATTTATCAAAACTGCCGCAATAAAGCAGAGGATTTTCAGCGGCGTATCATCCCAGTCATTCTCCCCGATTCCGGACTCTCTGGGAGGACTGCAGAGCGATTTATGCCTGCTATTTACTGGATAAAAGAAGAGGAAGAACTAGAAGCAATGATAGCCGCTAATCTTAAGGCCGTAGGCATTAGTATTCACATGAAGTATCGCCTGATTGGCGAATTCGCCCGCAACACCTCTGACATGATCGAATACCTTTACGACCAACTCCAGCCCCGCGACTACGACCGCCAAATGGAGGAGAGCTTTACTGAGCTTTGTGAGCAGATTCTGACGGACTGACTCTGGCGGATTGATTTTGCCAAAATATAGTCCCGCTTTCGCCCAGGCAACATACATATAACCAGACAACACTATCAATTCCGTGCAAAAATTTAGTCTTGATTCCCATGGCCCAGCCAATCATCAATACCAAGCAAAATTTAGATGGTTCCAGCTCACCCCTGACGCAACACCACAGCCGACAAAGCGGGCAGGCTGAACATGCCCCCTAGACCCACCTCAAGCACCGCCGAATGGCTGGCCATCACGGGCACAGCAGCGCCAATGACAAAGGAACGCTCGGCCCCGCAGTTAACAAGCAGATCAAAGTCGCCGATCTGCCATTGCGCCGCCCCGCCACCGTCGTCCAGCCAACGGAGCTTGGGCGGCTGGCGAAAAGGGCCCACCTGGCGACGCAGCGCGATCAAATCGCGGTAGTACTCCCGCAGCTCCAGATTCCATTGATCGCGGGGGGGCATGGGCAGTCGGGATTCCTCCAGGCGCCCCAGGGGTCGCAGCTGGCTGAGCCCCACCTCGGTGCCGTAGTAGACGATCGGTGGTCCGGGGAGCATGAACTGCACCATGGCCGCCAACCGCAGGCGTCTGATGTCTCCGCCAGCCGCAATCAGGAAGCGGTTCATGTCGTGGTTGTCGAGGAAGCTTGGCAGCAGCAGCTGCCCGCCCGCGTAGGCCAGATGGCGCTCGAGGTTGCGGGCGAAGGCGGCCAGGGCCATCTCGCTGCGGGCAAACGTTGCCCGCAGCAGCTCACACAGCATGAAATCCAGGCAGCCATCTAGCCGCCCCCCATAGCTGCGCAGCAGCTGGGGCGTATGGGTGACCTCCCCGAAGCAAACACTCTCGGGCGCGGCGCGGCGGGTGGCGCTGCGGAACTGGGACCAGAAGCCATGGCTGAGGCCATGGGCGTAATCGAGGCGAAAGCCAGCACAGCCATGCCCCAACCAATGGACGGCGGCGTCAATCAGGTGTTCACGCACCTCGGGTTGCTCCCCATCAATCTCCGGCTGGTAGGGCTGGTCGAAAAAGCAGCCGTAGTCGTGGGGCCAGGTGCGAAAACGCAGCCAGGGGCGGGTGGGGGCATCGGGCGCCTGCAAGGCCTGTTGGAAGGCCGCATGTTGGTCGGATATGTGGTTGGCGACGAAATCAAGCAGGATCCGCAAGCCCCGCTCCTGGCAGCTGCGCACCAGCGCCTCCCAAGCCTCCTGCCCGCCCAGCTCAGGCGCAATCACCAGAAAGTCGCTGACCGCATAGCCGTGGTATTGGGGCGAAGCGAAGATCGGCGTCAGCCAGAGGGTGTCAACGCCCAACTCGGCGATGGCATCGAGTTTGTCGACCAGGCCCCAGAGGGTTCCCCCCAGCCGGGCATCGAGATCATCCACCGGCCCAAAGCCGCTGCCCGGGGTCGGCGCAAAGCGATCCACAAACACCTGGTAGATGACGGCCTCCGCCAGCCAGGCCGGTGGCTCCAGCCGGTCGACAACAACCGCCGCGACGTGGGGCGTGCCATGGCGATCGCGATCGGGCCAAGGACAGGGAATCAGGGCCCCCGCAGCGTCGACCCCTATCGCCGCGTAGCGCAGCAGCGTGCCCTCAGCCTGGGCCGGCAGGTCCAGCTGCCAGTCCTGGCTGTAACCCCAATCGAGGGTGTTCCAGGCCGGATCCAGCGCTGTGGCTGCCGCCGCCTGCGTGGTCCCCTGGGGCGCCAGGTCATCGTTCCATGCCGGTGTGGAACCGTCGGCGCTCCAGAAGACCAGCAGCCGCTGAATGGCCGTATCCACGCCGCAACGGAAGCGCAGGCGTGCGGGCTGGCCGGGGAGCGGATCGAGGGGTTCAAGCAGGGCCAGGTCGAAGAAGCCGCTGCGCTCCTGACGCGCCTCAGCGATACGGCCTGCTGGCCTGGAGAGGGCGCCGAACAAAAACTCTTCGGCGGGCTCGCCTGGAGCTGATTCAGCCGGGAGGGGCGAGGGGGAGTCCTTAGCACTGTTCATCCCAGAATCACCATTCCCGCCGCAGGGAGATCGAGCCGCAGCCAGGCCCGCCCGTCGTCGTCGAGCTGCACTGGCACGGTCTGATCAGTTGGGGGCTGGCGGAGTTGCTCGTCGCTCCAGTCGGCCCGATACAGCACCCGCAACACCGATCCAGCCTTGTGGAGGCCTGCATCGATCGTCACATCGGCGCCGCGAGATTCGAGGCCATGGGTGTTGAGCGCCATCAGCACCTCGTGGGCCGCAAGCACCCTGGACCAGGCAAACAATTCGCCTGCGGCTGGCAGGGCAAATGGGGCCTCGCTGTATCGGGTCTGGCGGGGATAACAGACGCCCATGCGCAAAGTGCGCCCCGTGTAGTCATCGCCCCGGCGCAAGCGGGCGATGGCCGCGATGCGCAGGTAGGTGGGGTGGTTCGGGTTGAAGAAGTGGCAGCCCGTCGTCATCTCGGCGCCGAATGGCCCGCCGAAGAGGCATTCGCGCACGTAGCGATCCTCGCCAAATCGGCTCGGCTCGATGCTGTAGTCGTGGTTGTCTTCGTTGCCCGTGAGGCCCTGCTCGGTGCCGTAGTAGATGCAGGGAATCCCCGGCACGGTGAGCTGCAAGGCAACCGCATGGGCCGACTGCCAGTGCCGATGGGGAGTGGTGTTATGGGCAGCGAAGCGGGCCTTGCGCGGCCGGCAGGACATGTCGTGGTCGTCGAGCACCGTGACGTGCAAGCCTCCGGTTTGGATATAGCGACTCAGCTGGTTGTCGGTGCGGAAGCGACCGAAGTAATCCAGGGGCGATTCGCTGCCCCGCACGGCACCGGCCAGTTGGTCGGGGGACTGGTTGATGTCCAGCACGGCGCCAAGGGCCCGATCAAAGATACTGCCAAATAGAGATAGGTAATTAATCGCGATCATGTTGTCGGTTATTTCTCCCACCAGCAGGAAATTGCCTTTGCCAATCGACTGGGCGTAGCGGTAGATGGCGAAGCAGAATTGCTGGCAGAGGTGCTTGGGAATGTGCTTGGCGGCATCGATGCGGAAGCCATCGCAGTCGCTGAGGGCGATCAGGTGCTGGTAAGAGCGGATCACCGCTTGCATCGTCTCAGGGTCGTAGCCGTTGAGCTTCTTGAGGTCGAAGAAATCGCCCCGGCGGTATTCGGCATTGGGATCCAACGGGTCGGGGCTGGACCAATCACAGATGGCACCACAGCGGTTGTAGGCCTCCAGCCGCTGGAACTCCGTCGGCCAGCAACCGTCTTGCCGTGAGGCAATGGTGGGGATTGGTGCGCCGGCTTCCGATCGCCAGCCGCCGAAGCTGTAGGGGGGGGCGTAGCGATAGGGGAGCGAATCCTCGATAATGCCGGTGAGATCGGGCCCGTAGAACCAGTTGTTGGCCGTGTGGTCGATCACCACATCCAGCACCACCACCATGCCCCGGTCGTGGGCGTCATCAATCAGGTCGCGCAGGTCTTGCAGCGTGCCGAAGCGGGGATCGATCTGCAGGAAGTCCTGAATGGCGTAGCCGTGGTAGGTCTGCAGATCGGCCCTTTGTTTCAGCACCGGATTGAGCCAGAGCCCGCTGATGCCCAGTCCCTGCAGATAATCCAGCTTGCTGCGGATGCCCTGCAAGGTGCCGCCATTGAAACGCAGGCCCGCCTCCATCCAGGCCCGTTTGTCGCTGGCATGAAACGCCTGGGGTTGGTTGGGGTCGTATAGCGGCCGCCCGGCCTCGCTCCCGTCGCTGAAGCGATCCGGCAGGATCTGGTAAAAAATGTGGTCATTCCAGTGCATCGGGCTGGCCATGACCCGGCCCCGGGGCTCCAGATCCAGCTCCCGGGCGCTGGCCGGGGGCTCGTTGTTGACAGGGGTGTGGGTCGTCGTCATGGCCAGTGCACGCTGGGCCCAGTCTGGGGGCAAAACTGCTTGGTCTGAGGCGGTCAGCCCCAAGACCCAGGCTTCAGGGGCAGGCCGCTGCCCAGCATCCATGGGCGGGCTACTGATGGGGATCGGGGCCGCGTGGATCGTGCCGGTGGCGATGGCCATGACGCAGATAGAACAGGCCGGCGATGCTCAGGGCCGAACCGGCGCCGGTGATGGTGCTGATCAGGGGGGCACTGCAGCCGAACAGCAAGGCGGCCCCAAGGCCGGCCAGCTGGCCGCGTCGTGGCGAGCTCATGGTGATGGCGGCATCACAGTCATGATTATTTAACCCAGCCGCCCGGCCCGCGAGATCCAACTCCAGCCGAGTCCTGATTCACTCCTCTCGCCATGCCCCGCCCTTACCAACCCTCCCTGTTGCGCCTGCTGCATGGTGCCACGGCGCTGCTGGTGCCGCTGGCCTGGCTGACGGGCTTGCTGGTGTACTCGAGGTATGACGGGCGCTTTGGCCGGCTGCCCTTCAGCCTTGCTGGTGAGTGGATCGATATCCACGGCACGGTGGGGGTTCTGCTCTGGCCGATTGCCCTGCTGTTCGCCCTATACGCCCTCACCGCCGGCCGGCTGCGGCTGCGGCAGCCCGCCAACGCGCTTGCCCTGGTGGCCCTGGTGCTGGCGGTGGGCAGCGGCAAGTTGATGGACGAGGACTGGCTGCGCGACGGCCAGTTCCAGCAACTTGCTTACAGCGTCCATCTGTTCGCCTGGCTTTTGATCGCCCTGGCGGTGACCCTGCATGTGCTGGCGGTGCTGCAGCGTGGCGGCCTGCCGTTGGCCCGCTCGATGGCGAGCGTCCAGCTCCGGCCTGGGGACCTGCCAGGGAACTGGTTTGATCAGATCCGCAGGACTTTCAAGGGCAGAAGTTGACAGCGGGCATCTTCAGCATCGAGGTGGCCGGCAGCTCGGGGTAGTGCCAGAACCAGCAGCCCTAACTACCGTTTGTCAGGAGCAGTGAGCAATAAGCCAGCTCCGGTGAGCTGGAACTGTTGTGCTGGTGCCTCCCCCTGCCCTGCCAAGCGGGGCTTCCACCGGCAGACTGCTGGGGTAATCCACACCCTTCAAGCTACCAGCGGTGCCGAAATCCAAGGGACAGCCTTCGGTCTACGTCTCTTCCACGTTCATCGACCTGGAGGGCCACCGCGCCGCGCTCAAGACCGCGCTGGAGAAGGCGCGTTACGACGTGGAGTGCATGGAGAAATACACGGCGTTTGATGAGCGGCCGCTGGATCGCTGCCTGGCGGATGTGGCGGCAACGGATGTGTATGTGCTGCTGATCGCCCACCGCTACGGCTACCGGCCGCCTGAGAACAATCCCCAGCGGCGTTCGATCACCCAGCTCGAATACGAGCAGGCGAGCCGCCACAACAAACCCCGCCTGGTCTTCACGGTCCACTCTGATCACGACTGGAAGCCGAAATGGATCGACAGCGGCGAGGACGGCACCGACCTGGCGGCCTTCCGGGCTGAGGTGGAGGCTTCCCATGGGGTGGGGCATTTCACTACAGCCGATCAGCTGGCCAGCCTGGTGCTGCAGGCGCTGCAAGCCCTTAGGCCGCCCTCCCTGGATTCAGGCTCGCCGCGGTCACGCAGCTATACCCCCGCCGACCTGCAGCACTGGGTCGACCGCCACCAGCCCCAGCTCTCCACAGCCTTCCTGGGCCTTGCGTCTGTGCAAGCCCGCCAGGTGCATGTGCCGCTGGATGTGTGCATCACCCCGGCGGGGGCCACGGTCACCGAGGGCCCAAGGCTGCTGAAGCCGGAAGATCTGAAGCCCCTGCTGGCCGTGGCGGGCAGCCATGTGTTGCTGCTCAGCGGCGACGGCGGCGCGGGCAAAACGAGCCTGGCCTTTGCGATTGCCCGCTGGTGGCTGGAGGGAAAACCCGGCGGGGTAGTGCGCCTGCCGGTGCTAATCGAAACCGCCCTGGGATCCCAGGAGAGCGTTGCCGATCGGGTGCGGAGCTGGCTGCGCAACCAGCTGCCCGCCGCACCAGAGGAGGAGCTGGCAGCGGAGCTGATCGACGCCCTGCTGGCCGCCAAACGGCTGATCCCGATCGTGGATCACCTCTCGGAGCTGACGCCCTCCGCCCGCGAGCAACTGCTTGCCGCTTTGCCACTGGGCCTTGTGATGGTCACCAGCCGCAGCGACGACGACGGGTTCCGGGAGCGCCCCTTGAGCCGGATCGTGCCTCAGCGGATCGCGGTGGAGCGATTGCAGGCATTTTTCCTCGATTACCTGCGCCGCAAGGGCCAGGGGGAAGCGTTGAGCGACGACGACCTGATGCCGGCCCAGGCGCAGCTCAAGCGGATCGTGGGCGACAAGCCGATCATGGTGCTGCTGGCCCAGATGTTCATCGACGACGTGATCGCCAACCGGGAGCAGGGCCTGCTGGCGGGATCGGTGCCGGAGCTGATGCTCAGCTACGTGCGGCGCCTCGACACCCCCGCTGATCCTGCCCTGCGGCGCCGGGCGGGGCTGGATATCAGCGAGGCGCTGGTGCAGCGGGCCCTGCGGGCGGTGGCCCTGGCCAGCCACCGCCAGGGTCCCAGGGAAAGGCCCCTGTTCCAGCCGTTGGAGTTCAGCGACGCCCTGGCCCGCAGCGCCCTGCTGGCCGAGGAGCCTGTGGGCCTGGGGCTGAGCCGCGAGCAGGCGGAGGCCCTGCTGGGCTACTTGATCGAGCTGCGGCTGCTGCTGCAGCCCGGCGCGGCGGTGGGCCGCCTGCGCTTCCCGCTGGATCCGTTGGCGGATCACCTGGCGGCGGCGGAGCAGTTCGAGCGGCTGGAGCAGCAGGCGCTGGAGCCAGCGACTCTGGAGCCGGCGGCGCCGGAGCAGGGTGCGGCGGTGTGGGAGGTGTTCCTGGCGGCCCTGGCGCCGCGGCCGGAGGCGGAGCGCGAGCGGATGCGGGGCTTCCTGCTGGCCCTGCGCGATGGGGCGATGGAGGCCCAGGGCAAGCGTGCCCTGGCGATGCCACAGGAGGTGCCCGACCGGCTGGCGGAACTGGGCTTTCTGGATCCGGAAGGGGAGCGCTATCGGCTGGCGCTGCAGCGGGCCCGCAAGTGGATGTGGGAGCTGGGTGTGCCGGTAGCGAGCGAGCGCCGCGATGCGATCGGCAAGCTGGCGGCCATGGCTGCGGCCCCGGAGGATGCGGAGCGGCGGGCAGCGCGGGATGTGGTTAGCCGGCGACTGGCGCGGGTGTTGGCGGAGGAGTTGAGCGACCTCCAGGCCGAGCGACGGGTGGAGCAACAGGAAGCCGCGGTGGTGCTGGGCCTAATCGGCACGGAAACGGCAATCGAGGCGCTGGAGGGGCTGGCGAGCGATGGAGCGCAGCCACCGGAGCTGCGCCGAGCGGCGCTGGAGGCCCTGGGGCTGACGGCCCGAGATCAAGCTGAGCACCGCCTGCGCATCGAGGCGTTTCTGGAGCGCCAGCTGCGGGCTGACGCCCTGGATCTGCTGGTGGAAGGCGAGGAGGGCTGGGCGGAGCACGACCGACGCCTGCCACTGCTGCAGGGAACCTCCAGAGCGATGCAACTGGCAGCCTCAGCGGATCTACCCCTGCTGGGCACCGGCCCTGGCCGTGAGGTGCCGATGCTCACCCTCACCGTCCTGGAAGAGGGAGAGGGTCTTCGGATCCGTACGGAGATGGTGAGGCCAGCGGTGTGGAAGCTGCCGCTGCCCGGGGGTGAGCAGCTGGAGCTGGTGGTGGTGGAAGGCGGGCAAGCTGAAATCGGCTCGCCTGAGGAGGAGGAGGGCCGGGATCTCTACCCCCAGTTCCGGCAGAAGTGCGAGGGAGTGAACGTGGAGGAGCAGCGGACCGTGAACCTGAAGGCTTTCGCCTTGGTGCGAAATCCACTCAGCCAGGCGCAGTGGCTTGCGGTGGCGGCGTTGCCGTCACTGGAGCGTGACATCAGCCAGGCCCCCGGCACCTACGAAGCCAAGGGGCTGTGGGAGAGCTACGCAGAACCTAGCGGCCTGGCGGTGGACAGCGTGAGCTGGAACGACTGCCAGGAATGGCTGCAGCGCCTGAACCTCTGGCTGCAGGAGCAGTGGCCGGAACTCGGCGGCCAGGGCGAGGCCCCCCAACTGGCCCTTCCGAGCGAGAGCCAATGGGAGGCGGCCTGCTGGGCCGGGGACAGCACTCCCTTCCATTTCGGCGACACGCTCGATGCCAGCTGGGCGAATTACGACGGGAACTACACCTATGGCCGCGGCCGCAAGGGTGCCTTCCGCCAGCGGCCGGTGCCGTTGGGTTTCTTTGGCCTGGTGAACCGCTGGGGCCTGGCGGAGATGCATGGGCAGCTGCTGGAGTGGTGTGATGATCAGTGGCACCGAGATCCAGTGGCTGGATCCGCAGGGGATGGGAGCCCGGTGGAGGGCCCTGATTCAGAGCTGGAGGGCAATCAGGAACACTCCTACAGGCTGCTGCGCGGGGGCTCGTGGATCAACGGTCCGCACTTCGCCCGCGCCGGCTTCCGGTTCGGCAACCCCCCGGACGATGCCTTCCCCC
>CAMDWF010000075.1 GCA_945878795.1 Synechococcus sp. UW140 | reverse complement strand
GATCTCTCGGTGCTCGACAACCCCGGCAGCGAAGAGGAGATCGCCCTCTTCAAGTCGATCCGGGCCAAGCTCGCCGGCGATTCCACTTTCTACTCACGCATTCACGCCAACATCCAGGGCGTCACCGAGGAGACCACCACCGGTGTGGCCCGCCTCTATCAGCTGCAGAAGAGCGGTGAGCTGCCCTTCCCGGCAATCAATGTCAACGACTCGGTGACCAAGAGCAAGTTCGACAACCTTTACGGTTGCCGCGAATCACTGGTGGACAGCATCTAGCGCGCCACCGATGTCATGGTGGCCGGCAAGGTGGCCCTGGTGATGGGCTACGGCGATGTGGGCAAGGGGTCGGCCCAGTCGTTGCGCGGCCTCGGCGCCACAGTGATGATTGCTGAGATCGATCCGATCTGCGCCCTGCAGGCGGCGATGGAGGGCTATCGCGTCGTTCGCCTCGACGACGTGGTGAAGGATGTGGACATCTTCGTGACCGCCACCGGCAACTTCCAGGTGATCCGCCACGAGCACCTGATTCAAATGAAGGATCAGGCGATCGTGTGCAACATCGGCCACTTCGACAACGAGATCGACGTGGTTTCCCTCAAGCAGTATTCCTGGGACAACATCAAACCCCAGGTGGATCACGTGCTGCTGCCTAGCGGCAATCGCCTGCTGCTGTTGGCCGAGGGCCGTCTGGTGAACCTGGGCTGTGGCACCGGCCACCCCAGCTTCGTGATGAGCAACTCCTTCACCAACCAGGTGCTGGCCCAGATCGAACTGTTCACCAAGGGCTCCCAGTACGGCAAAGAGGTGTATGTGCTGCCCAAGCACCTCGATGAGATGGTGGCTCGCCTCCATCTCGACAAAATCGGCGCCAAGCTCACCGAGCTCAGCTCCGAGCAGGCCGCCTATATCAATGTGCCGGTGGAGGGGCCGTACAAGCTGGAGCACTACCGCTACTGAGGATTCAGCGGCCTCAACCCTTTAACCCCTCCCGATTTCTGATTGGGAGGGGTTTTTGTACGGGAGGGAATGGCCGGCCTTCTGGTGATCAAGTTGCTTGACGGCCTAGGGGCGGTTTGCCATGGCTGGAAAACAATCTTTCCTCTTTGCCGTGCTTTATTTTTGCTGCAATCGGAATTTCCAGCAAAAAAACATAAAGGTAATACAATGCCTTCCCGATCGCATCGCTCCATGTGGCGATGAAGGATCTCTTCCGGCCCTTAAAGTTGATTCCATACTCGACGATGGCCACATGCTTTAATGAATGGGTTAGGACATACTTGTAGTAACCCCATATATTTTCCTTTTTGGCGTTGAGGTAGTGATAATTGAGATAGGCGCTTAAGGGAACCTGCTTGCGATAGGCCGCATCCTCGACGTAGTGATTCACCAGGGCCTTGTCTGCAATCACCTTCTGGTACCCATGGGCCAGAATTCTGCCAATCAAGTCTGTCTCGTCGGCATAGTGGGAATATTTCAGACCCGTATCAAAGCGGAATCGGTTAAATATAGAGGCGCGAAATGACATGTTGCATCCCCAAACGTGCCTGTTGTCCATATAAATTTCTGGACCCTCTCTTTTGAAGCTCACACCTCCGACTACGGCTATATTTTCATCGGTGTAAGCGTTAACAAGTTCATGCAGCCAATTGGGGAATACAGCGCAATCGTCGTCAATAAAGGCGATGATCTCGCCCGTGCTGTTGGTGACACCTACATTTCTGGCGTTGCATAGGCCTTTGGCCTGCTCATTTCTGATGGTCCTTATGTTTTGATGCTGCCTGCAATAATGGCGTAAGAATTCATCGGTACCATCGCTGGAGGAGTCGTCGACAATCACCACTTCAAAAGAGGGATAATCAAGATTGGCAATTGATGGCAATGCATACTTTTGTAGGGAATGCAGTCTATTTCGCGAACAGATGACTATGGATACAAAAGGAGTCATGGATACGTAAATGCTTACTATTGCCTCAGTTTGCCACAGGCCTCCTTGTCGGCGCTGCGACCACGAAGTTATCGACCCGGCCGTCCAGTCGGCCGGGATTTTTTGTGCACCTGCGCCCCATGCTGATTGGCCACGCCCCTTCACACTCGTCTGGCAAGGCCGTTCGGCGGCCAGAATCCCACACCATTGCCTCACCCGTCCCCATGCTGCACTCCCTCAATGCCGTCGTGGAGCAGTGGGTCACCCAATGGGGCTACCTGGGCATCTTTGCGGCGATGGTGCTGGAAAACTTGATTCCGCCGATTCCCTCGGAGCTGATCATGCCCCTGGCCGGCTTCTACGTGGGTCAGGGGAAGCTCAATTTCGTTGGTGCCGTGCTGGCCGGCCTGCTTGGCACCGTGGTGGGGGCCTTGCCCTGGTATGGCATTGGCCGTCTGGTCAATGAAGAGCGTCTCAAGCAGTGGGTGGCGCGCAACGGCCGCTGGGTGGGCGTTTCGGTGAAGGAGCTGGATGATTCGCGCAACTGGTTTGGCCGCCATGGGGCCGCCGTTGTGTTTTGGGGGCGGCTGCTTCCGGCGATTCGCACCTTGATTTCGGTGCCAGCCGGCATCGAGCTGATGCCCTTCGGGCCGTTTCTGTTCTGGACCACCGCCGGCAGCCTGGTCTGGAACCTGGCCCTGACGGCAGCCGGCTGGGCCTTGGGCAGCAATTGGACCCAGGTGATGGGCTTCATCAAGCCCTTTGAGGGCATCGTCAACAAGCTGTTGGCGTTGCTGATTTTTGGCGTGGTGGTTTGGCTGGGGCTGCGGGTGTGGAAGCGGGGACGGGATTCCCACTGAGGCCCCCCGGGTTGGTGGTGGGGACGTCGGGATCATTACCCTCTACTTCAAGGCAAGCCATAACTAAAAGTTACGATAAAATCAGCTATAATTATGTGTGCGGATGTAATTAGTCAGGTCGAAGATTGATCCATAGCTCTTGGTGAATTTACGCGAGTTTTCAAGCCTGGCGGAATTTTGGTTCTTAATGTTGGGATTTCTGTATGCGTCTTGACAGCGAGTCCGTCAAAACTTATTATGTGCGTCGAATGGGTTTGAAACCCCTTTGGCGCTGAGATCGGTCAGTTGGGCTCTGGCCCAATACTCGATGCGGGCGTTGACGTTTGTCAAGCCGATTGAGGTAATTCTCAATAAGGCCTTGGCCTTGAACTTCGGAATTTTGCTATGGATTGCCCTGCTCATCTTTGGGCGCGCTCAGCAGGGTTGCTGGCCTTGATGGGCCCCACCCGTTGGGACAGCCCCCAGGCAAATGGGCGATCCCGCCGCGTTTGCCTGGGGGCCAGGGCTTCAGAACGGCACTTCTTCCTCGCTGGGTTCACTGCCGCCGTAGTTGCCGCCTCCGCCAAGGCCGCCGCCCCCTTCGGCATCCCGCTTGCTGCCCAACAGCTCCAGCCGATCGACCCGGATCACTGGTTTGGTGCGCTCCTCGCCGCTGCTGCGGTCGGTCCAGCGGTCGAGCTTGAAGGAACCGATGATGCCCAGCAAGGAGCCCTTGCGGACATAGTCGGCTGCGACCTGGGCCTGTTTGCCCCAGATCTCGAGGTTGAACCAGTCGGGCTCATCGTCCCGGCTGCGGCGGTTCACCGCCAGGGTGAGGTTGGCAACCATGCTGCCGGACTCGAAGTAACGGACTTCGGGGTCGCGGCCGGCCCGGCCGACGAGGGTGATGGAATTGACGCCCATGGCATCGCTCCTGGGATAAGTGGATCAATGATGCGGCACCCCGGTCGGTGTTGACCAAGCCAGGGTTCCGTTCCATGAGTGCCACCGACTGTCTCACTGCCCCTACTTGGCTGGGCTCGTCGGAGCTGACGCCTATGATCGGTCCTCAGATAGGCCGAACCTTGTGTTCTTTCGTCGCTTCCAGTTTTCCCGCGACATCGGCATTGATCTTGGCACCGCCAACACCCTGATGTACGTGTCCGGCAAGGGCATCGTGCTGCAGGAACCATCTGTGGTGGCAATTGATCTGGAGCGCAATGTGCCTTTGGCGGTGGGCAATGAGGCCAAGTCGATGCTGGGTCGCACCCCCGGCAATATCCGGGCCGTTCGGCCGCTGCGGGATGGCGTCATCGCCGATTTCGACGCCGCTGAGCAGATGATCAAGACCTTCATTCAGAAGGGCAACGAGGGTCGGGGCGTGGTGGCTCCGAGGCTCGTGATCGGGATCCCGAGCGGCGTCACCGGTGTGGAACGACGGGCCGTACGGGAGGCCGGCTTGGCAGGTGCCCGTCAGGTGCACCTGATCGATGAGCCCGTGGCCGCAGCCATCGGTGCCGGCCTGCCTGTGACAGAGCCCGTCGGCACCATGATGGTGGACATCGGTGGTGGCACCACGGAAGTGGCCGTTCTCAGCCTGGGAGGCACCGTGCTCAGTGAATCGGTGCGGGTGGCCGGCGATGAGCTGAGTGAGGCGATTGGGATCTACCTCAAGAAGGTGCATAACCTTGTGGTCGGAGAGCGCACCGCTGAGGACATCAAAATCCGCATCGGTTCGGCCTTCCCCGACGACGCCCATGACGAAACCTCCATGGACGTGCGCGGCCTCCACTTGTTGTCGGGCCTGCCCCGCACCATCAACGTGCGTGCCGGTGACATTCGCGAGGCGATGGCCGAACCGCTCAACGTGATCGTGGAGGCCGTCAAGCGCACCCTGGAGCGCACCCCCCCCGAACTCGCCGCCGACATTGTTGACCGGGGCATCATGTTGGCCGGCGGTGGTGCCTTGGTGCGTGGCATCTGTGACCTCATCAGTCACGAGACCGGCATCCTTACCCATGTGGCCGAGGATCCTTTGCTGTGCGTAGTCAACGGCTGTGGCATGGTTTTGGAAGATTACAAGCGATTGGAGAGGGTGCTTGACACCCCAGACTTCGCTCGTCCGGCCAGCTGAATGCCATGCCGGCCTCTCGCTGGCTGCGGCCTGGAGCCGCCCGGTCCCTTTTCCAGGTCTGGCCCCTGCTGATCGCTTTGGGCATGTTGACGTTGGTCCGTATGTCCAAGGGCGCCTTCCTGCTTGACGTCTACGCCCAGCTGAGTCGGCCCTTCTGGCCTGGTACCGCCCAGGGGGAGTGGCTGCGGTCGGCAAGGCGCAGCGAAGACCAGGTGAGGCTGGCCCAGCTCGAAACCGAAAATCAACGCCTGCGAGGTCTGCTGCAATTGCAGACCCTTAGCCCTACCCGCCTTTCTGCCCCGGTCATCTCAAGGGTTCCAGGGGGCTGGTGGCAGCAGTTGCTCCTGGGCAAGGGTTCCCTGGAAGGTGTGAAGGTGGGACAGGCGGTGCTTGCCCCAGGTGGATTGATCGGTCTGGTCAGCTCGGTCACCCCGACGACGGCCACCGTGACCCTGCTCACCGACCCCACCAGCCGGATTGGGGTCTGGGTGGCGCGCAATCGCCACCATGCCCTGCTCAGCGGCCTGGGCACCAGCCGCCCGGTGGCGCGTTTCCTGGAGAAGGATCCCCAGGTGCAACCGGGGGATGTGGTTTTCACCTCCCCGGCGAGCACCCTGGTGCCCCCCAATCTGCCGGTGGGGGTGCTGCAGTCGGTGGATGAACGCGCTGATCCGGCACCCGAGGCCGTGGTGCAGTTGATCGCCCCGGTGGATGCCGTCGATTGGGTCCAGGTTCTGGTGCCCCGATGATCCTCGCGACGCGCCAACCCTGGCTGATGTTCTCGATGTTGGTGGTACCCCTGCTCACCCTGGCGTCACCGGCCTGGTTGAGGATTGCAGGGACACCACCGGCCTGGGCCCCTCTCTGGCTACTTCCCTGGGCCCTCGTCGATGGCCAGCGGTCCGGAAGCCTGGCCGGGCTCTGCCTGGGTCTGCTGCTCGACTCGCTTAATCCGGGACCCGTCAGCGCCATTCCGGCCCTGCTGCTTCTGGGCTGGTGGTGGGGAAGGCTTGGGTACGAGGGTCCGCCGATCGAACGGAGTTTCAACCTCGCCCTGCTGGCGATGATCGGCACCCTTGGCCTCAATCTCAGCCTGATGGCCCAGTGGGCCTGGCGCAGTTGGTTTGGCCTGAGGGGGCTGCAGGGGGCGCCTGCGGCCCGCCTGGCCCTGCCGGGATGGCATGGATCCGACCTGGCCATGGCAGGGGTCCAGATCCTGCTGGGCCAGCTCCTGCTGGCCGCTCTGTTGGCACCTGTGTTTTGTTCGTTGCTGCTGCTGTTGTTTCGCCGAATGCAGACGGCGAGCGGGCGTGGCTGAGCTCCGCAGCACTGGGAGCCTGGGGTGGTGGCGGAGGGCTGGCTTGGCTGGCCTCCCCCTTGTCTTGGTGGCCTTGCTGGCCTCCTGCGCTAGCTCACCCACACCTCCGGCCCCGGCTAGGGGTGGGGCGACGACGCGTCAGATCAGTGTCTGGACCCTCGATTTAGCGCCCCGCTTCAATGGCTTTCTGCGCCAAACCATCAGGGACTGGGAAGGGTCCCAGCCAGCTACCAGGGTTCGCTGGACCGACGTGCCCTGGAGCTCGGTGGAACGCAAGCTTTTGGCGGCCGTCTTCGCCCGCACGGCCCCGGATCTGGTCAATCTCAATCCACTGTTCGGTGCCAATCTGGCCAGTAAAGGGGGGTTGCGGGACCTGGGCCCCCTTCTGCCTCCCGGCGCAGCCGACGCCTACCTGCCCAGGATCTGGAAGGCGGCCCGCCAGGACGGAGCCCAGATCGCTGTGCCGTGGTATCTAACCGTGCGGCTGACGTTCGCTAACAGCACCTTGCTCCGTCAGGCGGGGCTGGTGGCCCCACCGCGAAGCTGGGAGGAGGTGCCCGCCTATGCCGAGGCCGTGCGCCGTCGCACCGGCCGTTACGCCCTGTTTGTCACCGTGGTGCCCGATGACTCCGCCGAATTGATGGAGTCGATGGTGCAAATGGGTGTGCAGCTTCTCGATGACCGGCATCGCGCCGCCTTCGTCACCCCGGCCGGTCGCCGCGCCTTCGCCTTCTGGACCGATCTCTATCGCCGTGGCCTGTTGCCGCGGGAGGTGTTGAGCCAGGGTTACCGACGCGCTATCGAGCTTTATCAGTCCGGTGACTTGGCCCAGGTGGCCAGTGGTCCTGATTTTCTCAGCAACCTGCAGACCAATGCCCCTGGCATTGCCGCCGTCACGGCGCCTTATCCGGCCTTGGTGGGGCCTGACGGACGGGCCAATGTGGCGATGATGACCCTTGGGGTTCCCCGCCGCAGTCCGATGGCCGCTGAAGCTCTCGACTTCGCCCTGATGCTCACCGATGCCGAGCATCAGCTGGCCTTCGCCGAGGAGGCCAGGGTGCTGCCCTCGTCCAGGGTGGCGCTGCAGCGTCTGCAGCAGCGTTTGGCCGTCGAGCGACCCAGGGGCAGCCGCGAGGCGCTGGTGCACCGGGCCCGCTTGCTTTCAACCTCAACCCTTGAGCAAGGTGAGGTTTTGGTGCCCCCAACTCCGGGGATCAAGCGGCTGCAGGCGATTCTTTATACCCAACTGCAACGGGCGATGTTGGCCCAGGTGTCGAGCGACGACGCCTTGGCCGCAGCGGCAGCGGAATGGAACCAGTACGCAGCGGCGCGCTGGCCTGAAGCTCCCTTGGCCAAAGGTTTGGGGTCGCCTTAACAGAAAAAGGCAGGGCAGGCTGTTTGGCAGCAAAAACTTGGCTGGCCCGAATCCCCTCTGCCCCAGTGGATCCGGGGGGATGACCCAGGGGAGCGTCAGACGGTAAGGTTGCGATTCTTCATCCAGACTTTTCCGGTCTGTCGCCCATGGCCGTGGAGGATTTTCCCCAGCAGTCACGGATGTCGGAAGGGTCTGACGACGAAGATTCCCAGTTGCCCATCCAGGAGCGGCCGGAGGCTCCCACCCTGCTGGTGGTTGACGATGAACCGGCAGTGCGTCGTGTCCTGGTGATGCGTTTACAGCTGGCTGGCTACAGGGTGGTCTGTGCCGAGGACGGCGACGAGGCTCTGGCGGTGTTTCACCGGGAGCAACCTGATCTGGTGGTTCTTGACGTCATGCTTCCCAAGCTGGACGGATTTGCCGTCTGCCGCCGGTTGCGGGCCGAGTCCTGTGTGCCGATCATCTTTCTTTCCGCCCTTGACTCGATCTCGGAGCGGGTAGCCGGTCTCGACCTCGGTGCCGATGATTATCTGCCCAAACCATTCAGTCCCAAGGAATTGGAGGCCCGTATCGCCACCATCCTCAGGCGAGTGGGCCAGGGTTCGGCCGCCAGCGAGCCCAGGGAGCCGACCCCTGGCACCGGTGTCATGCGCCTGGGGGATCTGGTGGTGGATACCAATCGCCGCCAAGTGACCCGTGATGGCCAGCGGATTGCGCTCACCTATACAGAATTCAGTCTGCTCGAACTTCTTTTCCGTGAACCCGGGCGCGTTGTGCCCCGGGCCGAGATCCTTGAACAACTCTGGGGTTACCCCCCGCGCCGTGCCGCCGATCTGCGGGTCGTTGATGTCTACGTTGCCCGCCTGCGGGGCAAACTTGAGCCCGATCCTCGCAACCCCGAGCTGATCCTCACCGTGCGCGGGACCGGTTATGCCTCCCAGCGTATGGGCGAAGGCAGCTTGGCGGCTGTCAGCTGAGGCGGCAACCGTCCCCCATTCGCAAAAACCCCATGCTCACTGGCCCCGATCTGCTCGCCAAGGTCAAGGAACTCGGTTCTGTGTCCAAGGCGGATCTGGTCCGTGGCTGCGGTTACGGGAGCATCAAAACGGATGGCTCGGAACTTCTTGATTTTGATGCCTTCAAAAAAGCGCATCACCTGGCCATGCGGACAGCCAAAGGGGGTGGAGCACTCCTGCCGGTAGAGGCGGTGACCCGCAGGGAGAAAGCCAAGAAGCTGGCGGCCCTGGGCCAGGGGCCCTATGCCCTCGGTTTTGAGCCCAGCCATCGCAACGCCAGCCTGCAGGTCCAATACGCCGATCTGGCCAACGGCCAGGAAGCCCCGGATGCGGTGGCGGTGGCGGGTCGGGTGATGACCCGTCGGGTAATGGGCAAGCTGGCTTTTTTCACCCTGGCCGACGAAAGCGGCAGCATCCAGCTCTATCTGGATCGGGCCAGCCTGGAGGCGGCCCATCCCGCCAACCCGGAGGTTTTCAGCCAGCTGACCTCGCTGGTG
>CAMDWF010000074.1 GCA_945878795.1 Synechococcus sp. UW140 | reverse complement strand
AACCAGGGGACCTGGTGTTGATGAAGGCAGCGGCGGCTGAGGGGCTTGAGGTGGCCGCGCCAGCCATTTGGGAATCAATGGCGCCCCGCCGGCTGCTGATTGATCTGGGCGCCATCAGGGAAAATGTGGCCCGCTTCCGGGTGCTTTCGGGCCCCAAGGTGTCCATTCTGGCTGTTCTCAAGGCCTGGGCCTACGGCACCGAATTGCCTCGGCTGGCGCTGGCCTTGCAGGCAAGCGGGGTGGATTGGATCGGGGTCTCTACCGCTGATGAGGGCGCGTTGGCCCGCCGTGCCGGGGTCCGGCTGCCGATCCTGGTCATGTTGATGGACCGGGAGGAGGTCGACAAGGTCGTTCGCTATGGCCTGACCCCAGTTGTCTATTCGCTTCCCTTTGCCCGGGCCCTTGTCGAGTCCATCCGGGATATGGGGGCCGAGTGTGACGTGCACCTCGAGGTCGATACGGGGATGGGTCGCCTTGGTGTGCCTCCCGAAGAGGCCCTGGCGGCGGCCCGACTGTTGCGCGGCTCCGGGGTCGTGCGGCTGCGGGGCGTCATGACCCATCTCGCAGCAGCCGACGATCCGGCTGCTGATCGCCATAGCGAGCAGCAATTGGCCCATTTTGATCAGGTGGTGGCCGCCATCCGATCCGAGGGAAATGAACCCCTTTGCCTTCATGCCGCTGCCACCTCCGCCGCAGCTCGATTCCCTGGGGCTCGCTACGACATGGTGAGGTTGGGTTTGGGTTTGTTCGGAATCGCCCCTTCGCCTGAAGTCGCTGAGGCGATTCAACTGGAGCAGGCACTGGCCTTTGTGAGTCGCCTTGCCCAGGTGGCCGTATGGCCCCGCGGTCAACGGGTGGGTTACAACGGCGCCTATGTGGTTGAGCAAGAACAGCAAAGGATTGGCATCGTGGCGGCCGGATACAACGACGGCGTACCTTGGCGCCTGTCAAATGCAGGTGCTGTTCTGGTGCAGGGGGAGACGGCCCGGATCCTGGGCAGGGTGTCGATGGATTCGATGGCGGTGGATCTGACAGCTGTTCCCGATGCGGCCGTTGGCGATGAAGTCCTGATTTTTGGCAGTCATCAAGGCCAGGTTCTCCGCCCCGAGGCGGTGGCCGCCGATGCTGGCAGCATTCCCTACGAGTTGCTTGTCAATGTCGACAGCAGGAGGGTGCAGCGCATCTTCCGCAACGACTGAGGCGAGCTGCTGCGGCAAGCGGGCAGGACGTTCAGGTACAGTGACCTGGCCACTGGAGAGGTGGCTGAGTGGTCGAAAGCGGCTCCCTGCTAAGGAGTTACAGGAGGCAACTTCTGTCGAGGGTTCGAATCCCTCCCTCTCCGTTGCCCTACACCGATGATGTTCGGCTCATTGGTTCTTAGGTCATGAGTCTGCCGGCGATCTCCGGCAGCAACCCTTCGTGCCTCGGGCAAGGTTCCCCTTCGCTCAAGACAATCAGAATCATTGGCGACCCTGCCTCGGTTTCCACGTAGGCGGCAGCGTGCCTTGCCTCACCCATCCAGCTCGCTTTGCCCCAAATCCGGGCATTGGCGGCAAGTCCTGGCGCTAAAGATTCAGCCAGCTTGCTGATCTCTGTTGTGTGCGCGGCGTTTTTTCCCCCCAAGGGTTGCTCAAGCAGGCTTTGCATCCTGCGACAGGCAGGCGGCGAGATAAACGATCCAGCCATCACCGCCTCCAACAACCTGGCTGTGCCGTCCGTGCTCAACAGGTTGCGGTGGCCCTGATCCGCGCTGTGGAAGTCCAGCTCACGGCCGTAGGGTCCGTCCACCCAGGTTTTCTGACAGGCATTCCAACCCACCAGTTCGGGCCAGCCCAGGGTCTCAAGCCAATGGTTGACCAGTGCTCGTTGGCTCTTCCATAGGTTGAAGCGGTCCTGGGGGAGGGACGGCCCACTGGTGGTGCCGCTGAGGAGATCGACGACCAAGCCCGTGGCCCCATGGGCTGAGGCAGCTGGCTGAACCATGGCCGCCATGGCCCGCCTTAATTCAGGTTCATCCCTTAACAACTGCCGTTGCAGCCAGGCCTCGCAGGCCACCAGATAGATGAGATTGACCAGGCTGCCCGGCTGCCGCAGTTGGCCCCCCCGCCAGCTTGCCCCCGATCCGGCCTCCAGCGACGAGCTCTCTCGTTGATCGCGGTTGCCCAGGGATTCTGGGTAGCGCAACCAGGTGATGGATAACCGGGCCCCCAGTCCAGGCCTGCCTTCCTGTTCCAAGGCACGGACCAGATCCGCGAGCCTCTGGCCCATGGCCGGATCCGCGCTATAGAACGCCATGACCTTTGGCCCATCAGCGTTGCTGAGATTAGGCATGCGCGGATCAACGCCCAGGCTTGCGAGCGGAGCGATCTGGAAAATCACCGAACCCCTGCCCGGCTGGAGTCGCCCTCGGGGGGACGGGCTGGCCACCGAATTGGCAGTGGGGCGCAGGTTACGGCTGCTTGAACCGGCCCCCTGGCCCCCAGCAGAGGGCGGGGGCCTGCGTTGGCGGGTGCGACTCCTAGAGGATGGTTACCCCTGTTGGTTGGATCCCCAGGCGCTTTTGAGCCATGGCCTACCTTCAGAACCTCAGGTGCTGCCCCGCTTGGATCGCAGCAGCATCCAAGCCCGCCTGCCCCAGGTATTGAACTTCGCCCGAGAGGCCTTGTCGGCAAAGAACTGTTACCGATGGGGAGGCACGATTGGGCCGAATTACGATTGCTCCGGGTTGGTTCAGCGGTCCTATGCCCAGGCGGGCATCTGGTTACCCCGGGATGCTTACCTTCAGGAGCGGTTCTGTCTGCCTGTGGCGGTACGCCCTGACGTTGTGGACCTTCTTCAGAGCGGCGACCTGATTTTCTTCGGGCCACCGCAACGCTGCACCCATGTGGCGCTGCATCTGGGCCAGGGCCGCTATCTCCATAGTTCGGGGCTTGAGCATGGCCGCAATGGATTAGGTGTGGACGATTTGTTCTCCGCGAATCACGATCCAGTGGCCTGCCATTACAGGGCAGAACTGCGGGGAGCCGGTCGGGTCATGCATAGCCATGACGGCAGTCCCTTGCCCCCTTAAGGTCAGGTTCCACCCCACTGCAAACGGCTGCCATGGCGGATCCAGTGCTTACCGCCGCCCCTCGATCCCCAGCCCCGGTGACTGCGTTGATGGGAGGGGATGCAACGTCCCCACCAGATCTCTCAGTTGTTGTACCTCTTTACAATGAAGAGGGTAGTCTTGCCAAACTGGTTGATCAATTGCTTAAGGCACTTCGCCCTCTTGGTCAAAGCTTTGAACTAATTTTGGTTGATGATGGATCTAGGGATGGCACGCCAGCTTTGCTGCGGGATCTCGTCAATCATGTGCCTGAACTTGTGGCTGTTCTGCTACGCCGAAACTACGGCCAGACGGCGGCTATGGCGGCAGGATTTGATGCCAGTAGGGCCCCTGTGATTGTGACACTTGATGGCGATCTGCAAAATGATCCGGCGGATATCCCCCTGCTGCTAGAGCGCCTCGATCAGGGCTATGA
The DNA here is from genome assembly GCA_945878795.1 of Synechococcus sp. UW140. Taxonomy (GTDB): domain Bacteria; phylum Cyanobacteriota; class Cyanobacteriia; order PCC-6307; family Cyanobiaceae; genus Cyanobium. The sequence goes on along the minus strand of CAMDWF010000074.1, from coordinate 5,595 downwards.
CCTGGTCAGTGGCTGGAGGCACCAGCGGCAGGATGCGGCCCTCTCCAGGTTGCTGCCTTCCTTGTTGGCTAATCGCTTGATTGCCAGAGTCACCGGAGTTAAATTACACGACTATGGCTGCTCACTCAAGGCCTACCGCCGCGAGGTGGTCGCCGACATGAATCTTTACGGTGAGTTGCATCGTTTTTTGCCTGCTCTTGCCTTTATCGAAGGTGCCAGAATTGGCGAGGTACAGGTTAATCACCATCCGAGGCGTTTTGGCCAAAGCAAATATGGAATTGACCGCACTTTTCGCGTTTTAATGGATTTACTTACGGTCTGGTTCATGAAGCGCTTTTTGACTAGGCCCATGCACGTTTTTGGATTTGTTGGCCTTTTCACCCTGGGCATTGGCTTGCTGATTGCCCTGGGGCTGGTGGTCCAAAAAATGATGTTTGGAACCGATATTGGCTCCAGGCCACTGCTGTTGATGGCTGTTCTTGCAATCCTCAGCGGCGTGCAGCTGTTTTGTTTCGGCCTTCTTGCTGAAATGCAGATGCGTACCTACCACGAAAGTCAGGGCCGACCTATTTACCGCACTCGGGCGACCTTGCGCGGCAAAGCTGCGGCATAAATCATTGCGTTCAACCGTTTCTAGGGCCAGCAGGGATTGATCACCGCAGTAGCTACCTGGGCTGCTTAGCTCAACTTTTATGTCGTCGATCCAGGCCTGTTGCAGGCAGGCAGCCAGCTGTTCGTACAGTGCCTCCGGTTGTTCTTGGCCTAAGCCATGACTGGAGAATTTGCTGCTGCCTGGTTGCCGTCAGTGCTCGTGCCTTTGGTGGGCATCCTTGCCCCTGCCGTTGCCATGGCTCTGCTGTTCAACGTGATTGAGGCCCGCGACTGAGCCCTGCAACGGTCTCAGCCCCCCTCTCTCGCTACGTCTTTCTGAATCCCCGCCGCCTCAGCCCATCCCATGACCGTGACTCCTGTCGCCGACCCCACTGTCGGTAATCTGGCCACACCGGTGAACAGCAGCTATTTCACCAAGGCGTTTATCAACGCCCTGCCGGCCTACCGCCCTTCCCTCTCGCCGAACCGTCGCGGCCTTGAGGTAGGGATGGCCCACGGGTTTTTCCTCTTTGGTCCTTTTGCCCTCACCGGTCCCCTGCGCCATACCGAATACGGCGGAACCGCTGGACTACTGGCGACCATTGGTCTGATCTCAATTCTGACCATCTGCCTTTCCATTTACGGCACCGCCGGTCGTGGTCCGAATGTTCAGCCCCCTGACGCCACCGTTGACTACCCTCCTGCTGATCTTTTCACCAAAGCTGGCTGGGCTGAGTTTGCCAGCGGCTTTTGGCTAGGTGGATGCGGTGGTGCCGCCTTCGCTTGGTTCCTCTGCAGCACGGCAATCGTTGCTCCTTTGATCAACATCGCTGGTGGTGCTTGGAGTGTTAACTAAGGCTTGATGAATCGAGAGGCGTAAAGTTTCTCCGTTTCTAATTCACAGCCCCTCTCTTTGATTAGAGAGGGGTTTTTTGTGTGCTTGGCCACTGATTTTTGAATAAACTTGTCCGGCCATCACCTTTTGATTCGCAGATGGGGGTTGGCTGGTACTGTGATTATATATTACTTTGGCTTGGTGTTTAATTATAAGGGGTCTGGCGGAGACTTTAATGTTCGGCGGACGGACCCATGGCTGGGGGTGTAGACGAATGGCTGTCTGCTTGTGCTCTTATGCAATTTGCTGATATCGATGTTTGGGATTATTTAATGCATTTAGATTTACCCACCATTTCTCACTAAAAAAGCCCCCGGCCTAAACCGGGGGCAGAATTTGTCCCTCAAGGAGACAGGTATGGAACGGTACTAGCCGAATTTACCTGACGTGGAGGCGATCAAGAAGGCTGCATAGGTCAGGAAGAAACCCACGGTGAAGTGAGCCAGACCAACAACACGAGCTTGAACGATTGAGAGGGCCACGGGCTTGTCACGCCAGCCCACCAAGTTGGCGAGAGGAGTGCGTTGATGGGCCCAAACAATGGTTTCAATCAACTCCTGCCAATAGCCACGCCAGGAGATGAGGAACATGAAACCTGTGGCCCATACCAGGTGACCAAACAGGAACATCCAAGCCCAGACGGCCAGATTGTTGGTGCCTGAGGGGTTGTATCCATTGATCAGCTGGGAGCTGTTCAGCCAGAGGTAGTCCCGGAACCAGCCCATCAAATAGGTGCTGGATTCATTGAACTGGGCGACGTTGCCTTGCCAGATAGCCAGGTGTTTCCAGTGCCAGTAAAAGGTCAGCCAGGCCACCGTGTTCAGAGCCCAGAAGACGGCCAAGTAGAAGGCATCCCATGCGGAGATATCGCAGGTGCCACCACGGCCAGGACCATCACAAGGGAAGGAATAGCCGAAGTCCTTTTTGTCTGGCATCAACTTGGAACCCCTGGCATCCAGGGCACCCTTCACAAGGATCAGGGTGGTGGTGTGGAGTCCCAGGGCAATGGCGTGGTGAACTAGGAAGTCACCAGGACCAATTTGCAGGAACAGGGAGTTGTTGCCAGCGTTGATGGCCTCTAACCAGCCTGGAAGCCAGACGGCGCCGGGGCCAGGGGCATTGCTGACGAGGCTGTTGGGATTAGCCAGCAACACGTCCATGCCATAGAGAGCCTTGCCGCTGGCAGCCTGAACAAATTGGGCAAAAACGGGTTCAACCAGAATTTGCTTTTCAGGCGTTCCGAAGGCCACAACTACATCGTTGTGGACGTAGAGACCGAGGGTGTGGAAGCCAAGGAACAGAGAAACCCAGCTCAGGTGACTGATGATGGCTTCTTTGTGCTCAAGCATCCGAGCAAGAACGTTGTTCTTGTTGGCCTCAGGATCGTAGTCACGGATGAAGAAGATGGCCCCGTGGGCAAAGGCACCGCACATCAGGAAGATGGCGATGTACTGGTGGTGTGTGTAAAGGGCAGCCTGGGTTGTGTAATCCCGGGCAATGAAGGCGTAGGACGGCAGCGCATACATGTGCTGTGCCACCAGGCTCGTCACTACACCGAGGGACGCCAGAGCAAGACCCAGCTGGAAGTGCAGGGAGTTGTTGATGGTGTCGTAGAGGCCTTTGTGGCCGGCGCCAAGGGCGCCTCCGAAGGGGGTGCCCTTGGGCGGGTTGTGGGCTTCGAGGATCTCGCGGATCGAGTGACCGATACCGAAGTTGGTCCGGTACATGTGGCCAGCGATCACAAACAGACAACCGATCGCCAGGTGGTGATGGGCAATGTCCGTCAGCCAAAGTGCTTCCGTCTGGGGATGGAATCCACCAAGGAAAGTCAGGATGGCCGTTCCAGCACCTTGAGTGGTGTTGAACAATTGCTGAGCAGAATCGGGATTCTGGGCATAAACGCCCCAGTTACCTGTGAAGAAGGGGCCAAGACCGGCTGGGTGAGGAGACACCGAGAGGAAATTGTCCCAACCCACATGCACACCGCGGGATTCAGGGATAGCAACGTGAACCAGGTGACCGGTCCAGGCGATCGAACTGAATCCGAAAAGTACGGCTAAATGGTGGTTTAACCGAGATTCAGCGTTTTTGAACCATGCCAGCGATGGCAGGAACTTGGGCTGCAGATGGAGCCAGCCAGCGAACAGGGCCCAAGCTGAGAGGATCATCATGAAGATGGATCCTTGATACAGCTCCGCATTGCTGCGCATACCAATCGTGTACCACCAGTGGTAAAGACCGGAATAGGCAATGTTCACGGGTGAAGTGGCACCGGCCTGGGTGAAGGCAGCGATGGCTCCCTGGCCGAAGTGAGGATCCCAAATCGCATGGGCGATGGGACGGGTATGCAGAGGATCGGCGACCCACTGCTCGAAGTTGCCTTGCCAGGCGATATGGAACAGGTTTCCCGAAACCCAGAGGCCGATGATCGCCAGGTGACCGAAGTGGGTAGAGAACAGCTTTTGATAAAGCCGTTCTTCCGTCATTCCGTCATGGCTCTCGAAGTCGTGAGCCGTGGCGATCCCGTACCAAATACGACGGGTTGTCGGGTCCTGTGCCAACCCCTGGCTGAAATTAGGAAATTTCGTTGCCATTGGGAAAGGTCAGGTGGAGGTCAGCCGACTGCAATGATGCGGGCCAGGAAGAAGGCCCAGGTTGTGGCGATACCGCCCAGCAGATAGTGGGCAACACCAACCGCGCGTCCTTGGGTGATCGAAAGCGCACGGGGCTGGATGGCCGGAGCCACTTTCAGCTTGTTATGGGCCCAGACGATGGACTCAATCAATTCTTGCCAGTAGCCACGGCCGCTGAACAGGAACATCAGGCTGAAAGCCCAGATGAAGTGGGCACCCAGGAACAACAGGCCATAGGCACTGCTGCTAGAGCCGTAGCTGTTGATCACCTGGGCCGCTTGAGCCCAAAGGAAATCGCGCAGCCAACCATTAATGGTGATCGCACTCTGGGCGAAATTGCCATTGGTAATGTGCTGGACAGTCCCGTCCGCATTGACTGTTCCCCATACGTCGCTCTGCATTTTCCAACTGAAGTGGAAGATGACGATCGACAAGGAGTTGTACATCCAGAACAGACCCAGGAACACGTGGTCCCAAGCGGACACCTGGCAAGTACCGCCACGGCCAGGTCCGTCGCAGGGGAATCGGAAGCCGAGGTTGGCCTTGTCGGGGACGAGGCGGGAACTACGGCTGTAAAGCACACCTTTCAGAAGGATCAGCACGGTGACGTGGATCGTGAAGGCGTGGATGTGGTGGACCATGAAATCGGCCGTTCCCAGGGGGATCGGTCCTGCGGCAACTTTGCCGCCCACAGCGATCACTGAACCGTTGAAGACCTCGCTGACACTTGCCAGGGCGTTGGGAGCGGTGGTTCCAGCAGCAGCGGCATGAAGGCCTTGAATCCACTGAGCGAATATCGGCTTCAGCTGGATCGCGGTGTCGCTGAACATGTCCTGGGGACGACCCAGGGCACGCATTGTGTCGTTGTGGATGTAAAGGCCGAAGCTGTGGAAGCCAAGCCAGATGCACACCCAGTTGAGATGGCTGATGAGCGCATCGCGAGCCTTGAGGACCCGATCAAGAACGTTGTCGACGTTTTTGGCGGGGTCGTAGTCGCGAATCATGGCGATGGCCGCATGGGCGCCAGCACCAACGATCAAGAAGCCACCAATCCACATGTGATGGGTGAACAATGAAAGTTGGGTAGCGTAGGAAATGCCGATGTAAGGATACGGCGGCATCGCATACATGTGGTGCGCGATGATAATCGTCAGCGAACCCAGCATGGCCAGGTTGATACCTAGCTGGGCATGCCAAGACGTTGTCAGAAATTCGAAGAGTCCGTTGTGCCCATTGGTTGCAGGGAACAACAGAGGGTCGCCTTTTTGACCTTCAAGGATTTCCTTGATGCTGTGTCCGATTCCCCAGTTGGTCCGGTACATGTGACCGGCAACGATGAAAAGAACAGCAATCGCCAAATGGTGATGGGCGATGTCGGTCATCCAGAGGCTGCCAGTAACTGGATTCAGACCTCCTTTGAAGGTTAGAAAATCGCTGTAAGCCGCCCAGTTTCCAGTGAAGAACGCTGAGATGCCA
>CAMDWF010000073.1 GCA_945878795.1 Synechococcus sp. UW140 | reverse complement strand
AGCCGCAATCCCCAGGGCCAGACCAGGCTGGCTGCCGGCATTGAGCAGACGCCCCACCTGAAAAATCAGGGGAACCGCCAGCACCGCCAGCCCACTGAAGAGCAGGGTGCCCAACAGCACATAGGGCACCCGGCGGCGACCGAAGAGGGGATAGCCATCGGAGATCTGGCCAAACAGCACCCTCGAGGGCGCCATGAATTGCTCAAAGGCCAGGGCACCGCCCACCAACAAACCCGGATAACCCAGCTCGCTGAGCATCACCCTGTTCAACAGCCCGGAAAAAATGACCGCCAAAGCCCCCAGGCAGGCCTGGAAAAGCCCCAGTCGAAGAATCGCCAGCAGGGAAAGGGGCTTCTGCACGACCACACAAGGCGTCAACGGGATGGGAGCGACGAGGCCTGTCCCATGGGGGCACGGAAAAAGGAAGCGGCACAGGCAGGCACCACCGGTTGCAGTTCGACCGGAGCGCTTTCGAGACCAGGGGTTGGGGGGCGACGATCCGGCAGGGAGGGACGGGGACAGAGGGCGATCTGATCGAGACCGGTGCGGCGGCGCAAGTCGGCAAGACTCTTGTTGTAGGTGGAGATCGCCAGGGCATAACGGACCTCGGCCTGGGTGAGATCGCGCTGGGTGTCGACCACCTCCCGCTGGGTGGTGACCCCGGCCTGGAAACGCAGGCGAGCCAGCCTCAGAGATTCCCGGGTGGAAAGCACCTCCTGAGCGTTGGTGGAGATGTTGAGATTGTTGCGCTGGAGTTCAAAGAAGCTTCGTTCAACCTCGATGCGGATCTGGTCGCGGCGCTGGGCGAATCGATAGCGACCCTCATTGGCCTTTTGTTTGTTGAGGCGATAAAGGGCCCTGGAGCGGCCGCCATCGAAGAGGGTCCAACTGAGATTCAGGCCGATGGCATTATCAACACTCCAGCTAGTCTGGCCGAGAACATTTTGATTGGCAGGGGCGGGCTGAATGCTGTTTACATAGTCAGTATAATTGGATCCATAGGAATGGGCGGCACTCAAAGTATTGACAATACTTAGTAACGGCTGGGATGCAGCTAGCTCAGCATTGGCTTCGCTATTGGCAATCGAGATATCGAGCAAGATATCATCGAGTTCTTCGCGGTAAGCAAATGCGGCGATAATGCTCTCCTCCAGGGAGGGGATCCAGGCCCCCACCACCCTGGATGGGTCCTTCGCCACTGGGGTGACATCCTGGGGCAAGGAGAGCAGGGAAGCCAACTGGCGACGGGCATCCGCCTGGCCGAGGCCCGCCCCCCCATTGCCGGCCAAGGCATTGGTGAGCAGCTGTTGGTCGCGGGCCAGCTGCGTTTCGGCCTGAAGCACTTCGAGCTTGGTGGCTACGCCGGCCTGGAAACGGGAGCGGGCATCCCGTAAGCTGACCAGGGATGCCCGCACGGATTCTTGGCCAATGCGCACCTGTTCGTCGGCGGATTGGAGATCGAAATAGGCCTCTGCTGCTTGCAACCTCAAGTCCCGCAAACCAATGAGATAGGCATTCTTGGCCTTCTCATAGCGATCACGGGCTGCAGCAATCCGGGGGGTCCGCTGGGGATCAATCAAAGCCCAACTAGCCTTGAGCACGGCATCCATAGCCGTGATCGAGTTGGTGGAATAGCCTGTAATCTGTGAATTGAAGACCGTTGGGCGGTAGGACTGGCTGGTCGAATAGGCCGGGAACTGGCTCGCCCCCAACTGAATCGTCGGATACCAGCGGGAGATCTCAGCTCTCAGTAGCGATTGGGCTTCCTCGACCTGGATGGCGAGGGCCTTGAGGTTGGGGTTGTTGACCTCGGCGATGGTCTCGACTTGATCTAGTCCTAGGGGGCGCAATTCGCGGATGCGTACCTGGGAAGGCTTCACTGGCAATGCTAGCGGCGGGGGCGAAGCCAGGTCGGGGTCGTTGGCTGGCAGCACGGTGGCCGCTGGGGGCAGCAGGCTGGGATTGACCCGGGGCCGCGGCCCCTTCACCTGCGGCGCCCGCGGCAAGGCCTGCTGGGGTTCTAAGGCCGAAGGCCCCACGAACGTGCTGCCTGGGGGCCTTGGGCCCGGCAGCGGAGACGATTGGGCACCAACCGAACCGGCCCAGAGAACCGGAACCACCGTGAGGGCCGCAAACAAATAAACCTGGCGACCCACTGGAAAACCATCGAACCGGCTGAGCTTAGGCAAGGCCATGGATACTGCCGGTGCAGACAGCCACCAGTTCTTCCGCACTGCCGATGGGTTGAATCGGAACCGGCAGCTGGGCCTGGAGTTGGTCAAGGGTCATGTCGTCGAGAAACACGCTTTCCCCCTGGCGCAACATCAACTTGGGCAACAACAACCTTTCGCCCAAGTCCCGGCCTTGCAACCCCTCGACCAAATCGGCCCCGGTCAACAATCCGGTCACCACCAGTTCCTGCCCCCAGTAGGGGCTAGGCAGGCCATGGAGCCTCAGAACCAGACCCTCAACCCGGTTGAGACGCTCAACCACCGGCTCCAGGGCCCCAGCCACCACAGCGCCAACCACCCAGCTGAGGCGCTGGGGAACGGCCAGGGACGGGGGCAACTGGGCGGTGGCCTGGTCGAGCTCCTCAAGGAAGCCCCGAATGCTGCCAACGCCGTTCTCCCGCTGCGGCAGGTCCTCGTAGTCGGTGCGGGGAGGCAGGGGCAGACGAGCAATCAGATACCACTCATCCGCCAGCCAGGCAAACCGGCTACCAAGACGGCGCTGGAATGACTCCTGCAGGGCCTCTACCTGGCTAATGACGGCCATGGCGGCGGCTTGATCAACCGGCACCAGGTTGTCGTGGGCTGGACGGAACCGGGTCAGGCCAACGGGCACCACGGCGATTGAAAGGACCGCCGGCCAATCTCCCTCGGCGAAAGCGGCCAAATCCTGGAGGGTTCGCCCCAGGGCAGCGCCATCATTCAACCCCGGACAGACCACCACCTGGGCATGGATCTGCAGTCGGCGCTCGGCGAACCAACGCAATTGGTCGAGTAGGAGGGCGGCGCGGGGGTTGACCAACAGGCGGCTGCGCAGGTCCGGGTCGGTGGCATGCACCGAGACATAAAGCGGGGAGAGCCGCTGGGCTTCGATGCGTTGCCAGTCCGCCGCACTGAGATTGGTGAGGGTGAGATAGGAGCCGTAGAGAAAGCTCAGCCTGTAATCATCGTCCTTGAGATAGAGACTGCGCCGATGGCCCGGGGGCTGTTGGTCGATAAAGCAGAAGGGGCAGCGGTTGTTGCATTGGCGCAGCCCATCAAACAGGGCCTCGCTAAAGGCCAGCCCAAGTCCGTCGTCCGCATCCTTCTCCAGTTCAATGACATGGAGCTCGCCCGCTGGATCCTCGACCTCCAGAAGCAGGTCTTCCTCACCCACCAGCATCTGGAAATCAATCAAATCCCTGGGTCGCACCCCATTGATGCTTAGCAGGCGATCACCAGCCTGAAAACCCAGCTCCTCCCCAATTGAGCCTGCCTCAACGCTGACCACAACAGCGGGCTGGGGGAGTCGATCAGCAGAGGATCCCCCAGGATCATTTAGGGAAATGCCAGCCGTCAGCTCATTCCACACCGCAACTCGTGACCAGATGAGGACCCAGTCTGGCGGCCCTTGGTCTCCCCTGGCCAGCGGCGGGCGAAAGCAAATTCAGCGAGCCAGGCTTTCGGCACCACGAAAACCAAGCAGCAGCACCAAACCAAACAACAGCCGGTAGGCCACGAACAGCCAGGTGCTGTTTTGCTGCAGAAAACGCAGCAACCAGGCAATCGCCATCCAGGAGACGACGGCCGCCGTGGCGACCCCCAGCAGCATGGGCAGGGCGCCGCCATGGGAGGGGCTGGTCAGGGCATCTTTGAGTTCCACCAACCCTGCCAGGGTGATGGCCGGAATACCCAGCAAGAAGGAAAAGCGGGCGGCATCAGGGCGCTGCCAGCCATCGAAGAGGCTTGCGGTGAGGGTGCTGCCGGAGCGGGACACCCCGGGCACCAGGGCCAGGGCCTGGGCCAATCCCACCAGGAGTCCATCGCGGGATTGGACATCGGCAAGGTTCCGACGCCGGGATCCAACCAGCTCTGCGAGGGCCAGCAACAGGGCCATGACTATGGATACGACCCCGATGGAGGTGAGGCTGCGCAGGGGCGAATGGTCGTAATCTGGAACTAGTTTCTTAAGTGCCAGTCCGGCAACCAGGATCGGAATGGTGCCCAGAGCGATCGCCACGCCCAGGCGGGCCGATGGTTCCCGCCACTGGCCATCACGAAACGCCCGACCCATTGCATGGATCACATCCGCCAGGTCCTGCCGGAAGTAGGCGATAACGGCCGCGATGCTGCCCAACTGAATGACAGCCGTGTAAGCCACACCTGGATCACCCCAACCCAAAAGCACCGGCACCACCTTGAGGTGGGCAGTACTGCTGATGGGAAGAAACTCCGTCAAACCCTGGACCACCCCCAGGACCATGGCGTGCCAACAATCCTGCAGCAGGGGCAAGGCCTCAGCGGTAGACGCAGACATGTGCCAAGGGGCATGAGTCGGCTGACCCTATGGCGGACATCGGCGCCGCGCCAGTCCACTTCGACACCCTGCCCATTAACCTTAGCCATCTTTCTTAATAACCTGGGTGATCGTTGCTTCAGCCCGCCCCTCCACTGGTGGTACTCCTGGCTTCTCTGGCGCCTGGGCTGAGGGGATTCCTGTTGGGCTGATCCTTCCAGGGGTCGCCGCCCTGCTGGTGCTGCTGCCGGTGTTTCTGCAGGCCCCTTGGGTGCGGGCCTCGCCGATGGGGGCGACCCTTTTCACACCTTGTCTAGTGGTGTTCGGCGTGGTGCTTGAACGCCGCGGCCAGGGCCCCTGGCGTGCCATTGGCGCCCTGCTCGTCGGGTTTGCCGGTAGCTGGCTGGGGGGTTCGCTGTTCTGGGGCTGGTGGCGGGTCCATCCCCTCTGGCACCTGCCGATCGAGGGCTTCGCCCTTCCCCTGGCCCTTGGCGGACTCGGGAGCCGCTGGCGCCTGGCCGGTGCGTTCTATCTGGCCTCCTTGCTGGGAACAGCCGCCACCGATGGGGTGATGGCCTTGACCGGGGTGATTCACCTCTGGCCCCAGGTGGTGGAAGCACCCCTGAGCGAAGCCGGGATACTCCTGCAGCAGGCAGGGGAAGCGGTGCTCCAGCCGATGGCTCTGGGCCTGATCGGCCTGAGCGGAACGGTCCTGTTGGCAGTTTGTGCCTGGCTCTGGCCCCAGGGGCCGGCCGGCCGGGTGGCTGCGGCGACCCTGGCCACGACTTTGGTGGTCGACGGAATCTTCCTGGCTGCGGCGTTACTGGCCCCTGGGCTGAGCGGCCTGATCTGAAGAACTGCGAAAGACGGGGATCCGTCCTGGGGTAAGTAAGGCAAGCTCTGTAACGTTGAGACCAGATCGGTCCCTTCAGGATTCGGTCCAGTCCAGCCTTCCCTTCCCCCCTTTCAAGGAGTCTGTCGTGATGAAACGACTGCTTGCCTGGCTCATGAGCGGCGTCGTGCTCGCCGGCCTGCTCGTCACCCTGCTGCTGCCCCAACCGGCCTTGGCCATCGAACGACGCAATGTTGCCGATGACAAGATCGCTGAGTCCGCCGGCAAGGTGGATCTCAACAATTCCTCGGTGCGTCGCTTCCAGCAGTACCCAGGCATGTATCCGACCCTGGCCGGAAAAATCGTGCTTGGTGGCCCTTACCAAAATGTCGATGATGTTCTGAAACTTGATCTGACCGTCCGTCAGAAAGAGTTGTTTGAAAAGTATAAGACCAACTTCACGGTGACTGATCCTGCCATTGCCCTCAATGAAGGCTTTGACCGCATCAACGACGGCGTTTACCGCTGATCACCCGCTGCCAGCAGGGAACCGGGTCCCTTCGTGACGACCGCCGAGGCTTCCCCCGGCGGTTTTTTTGTGGTCCGGCAGGTCCCTTGGTGCGGTCCTGAAGACGCTGGCGCCAGGCGTTCCCATAGGCTCGCCAGCAGCATGGCCCTGCGATGGCAGCCTCCCTAGCGGACCAATGGGATGTGGTGGTGGTCGGCAGTGGCGCCGCCGGTCTGATGACTTGCCTGGAATTGCCTGCTGATTTGCGCGTTCTGCTGCTCAGCAAACATGACAGCCCCCCCTCAGCGAGCCGCTGGGCCCAGGGTGGCATCGCCGCCGTGACCCGCTCCGACGACAGCCTGGACAGCCACATCGCCGACACCTTGAAGGCGGGAGCTGGCCTCTGTGATCCGGCGGCGGTGACCGTGCTGGTTCAAGAAGCCCCTGCCTGCGTCGAGCGTCTGTTAGAGCTGGGCATGGCCTTCGATAGGGAAGGCCTGGATCTGAGCACCACCCTGGAGGCCGCCCACAGCCACCGCCGGGTCCTCCATGCCCAGGACCGCACCGGCGGTGCCCTGGTGGATGCACTGGAACGGGAAACCCTGAACCGCCCCCTACTGACCCAGGCCAAAGGGGTTCCCGCCCTCCAGCTTTGGCTGGAGAACGGCCACTGCGTTGGTCTGCAGGTGCTGGAAGACCAACGGTTGCGCTGGTTGCGGGCCGGGGCCGTGGTGATGGCGAGCGGTGGCGGTGGACACCTCTTTTCTCACACCACCAATCCGACCCAGTCGAGTGGCGATGGGGTCGCCATGGCCTGGAGTGCCGGAGCCCGGGTCCGCGATCTGGAATTCGTGCAATTCCATCCCACCGCCCTGATGTTGGCAGGGGCCCCCCATTTCCTGATCAGTGAAGCCGTTCGGGGTGAAGGGGCACTGCTATGTGAAAGCGACGGCCGCAGCCCGGTGGCCCATCTCGCGGGAGGCGGCCTGGCCCCCCGGGACCAGGTGAGCCGCGCCCTGGCCCGGCGCATGCAGACCCTGGGGGTTGAACATCTCTGGCTGGACCTGCGTCCCGTAGGCCAAGAGCGCCTGGAAAGGCAGTTTCCAACCATCTTGGGTCGCTGCCGGGAGCTGGGGCTGGAGCCCACCACCGCTCCGATTCCCGTGGCTCCAGCAGCCCACTACTGGATGGGCGGCATCAGCACAGACCTGCAGGCCGCCAGCAGTGTGCCTGGCCTCTACGCCGTTGGGGAAGTGGCGTGTACGGGGGTGCATGGGGCCAACCGGCTAGCCAGCAATTCCCTGATGGAATGCCTGGTCTTTGCCCGCAGGCTGGTGGCCGGCTTGCAGCTGCAACCCTTGCCGGCCCGGACGCTCCCCTCCGCCTGCTCCGTCCCTGCCCCAGGAGAGGACGCCATAGCGGAGGACCCCAAAGCGATCCAGGCCCAGATCGCCGACCTGCGCAAGATCTGCTGGCAGGTGGCGGGGGTGGAGAGGCAGGGTCACTCCCTCGCCCTCGGCTGGCACGAAGTGCGGCGACGGCGTCAGTTGTGTGAGGCCAACCGGCTGCTGCGACGGGCCCAGGGCCTACCCCCTGGCCTGACTCTGCAGCTGGCGCCAGGCCAGCGGGAACCGTTGCTGGCCTTGCAGGATCTGCGGCAGAGGCTGGTGCTGGCCGAACTTTTGTGTGAGGCAGCCCTGTTCCGAGTTGAGAGCCGTGGAGGGCATTTCCGTGAGGATGCCGCCGCCACCCAACCCTTCTGGCAGCGGCACAGCGTCCAGGAGCGGGGGCAGACGATTGCAACCAGTGCGATCATCTGCCTGCCTGGGGACAGGGGGAGTGGGGCTGCGGGAGCTGGCTGCTCAGCAGAAGGTCAGAGGCCTGGGCCACCCCTATAACCAATCAACTCAGCCAACTTGGCAAGGGGTTTTACTCCTGAATCGATTTTGCCATTGATCTCCCAGCTGGGGAAGGCCTGGATGTTCTTAGTAGCGCAGAGCTTGGCCTGGCTGTTGTGACCATCGGGGGCACATTCGACCACGTTGAGCTTGGCGGTGGCCTGTTTACCAAAGAGTTCTTTCTGCTCGTGGCAATGGGGACACCAGTAGGCGGAGTACATGACCACTCCCTTCTTGGTTAGTTGGTCGGCCAAAGCCAGGGCCGCCGGCGAACTTTCGGCGACAACAGGCATGGGCATGCCCTTGCCGACCACACTGGCGGGCCGATCGGCAGCGGTAGCCCAGCCGAAGCTGACCACAGCCACGGCCAGGGCCGTCATCACCACCCGAAACACGAGCTGTCCCCGGTCTTCCCACGCACCTCCCACCAGGCTGAGGACCATCAAAGTGAGGCTGATCAGGGCCGACAGCAAACAGAAGGGGCAAAACGCCTGGATCTTGAACACCATCAAGCCCAGCAACACCAGGCTGAATACGGCCATGGCCGTGGTGAGCAATGCCAGACCCCACCAGCTGCGGGTGTTGAGTTCGCCACGGGCCTCGCCGGGCAACACCAGGGGGGCAACAGCCAGGAGAAGAACAGCCAAGTAGGCCAGGCAGCCAAACAGGGCCAGGGGCTGGCCGAAAAGGGAGCCCCAGACACTGTTAAGGACCTTGTCGCAGCCTCCACTACCCCCTGGACACAGGATCGGCCCCAAGATCCCCCAGCGCTTGAGGGTGATAACGCCGGTGTCGATGGCCCCAACCGTTGCCAGCACGGCGATGGCGACCCGCAGCCAGCGACGGGAGGGCTCGGGGCGGCGCCGCTCGTTGAGGCGACTGGCCAGGCTGCTTGAAGTCACGGGCAAGCAAGGAAGGAAACCCATTCTCGCAGCCCCTGATTCCATAGGGTGGGTTTACTGAGACCCTCCGTCATCCGCCAATGGCCCCTGGCCCCTTAATCCCCACCGGCTGCGGCACTGACATCTCTGCCGCTGAGATTAAAAAACCCTCCGTGGCCTTTGCCCACCTGGGTTGTGAGAAAAATCGCGTTGATACCGAACACATGCTCGGCCTACTGGCGGAGGCTGGCTATGGCGTCAGCGCTGATGAAAGCGAAGCCACCCTTGTGGTGGTGAACACCTGCAGCTTCATACAGGAGGCGCGGGAGGAGTCGGTGCGCACCTTGGTGGAACTGGCCGAACAGGGCAAAGAGCTGATCATCTCGGGCTGCCTGGCCCAACATTTCCAGGAGGAACTGCTCGACTCCCTGCCGGAGGCCAGGGCCATCGTGGGCACCGGCGACTATCAGCACATCGTCAGCGTGCTGGAGCGGGTCCA
>CAMDWF010000072.1 GCA_945878795.1 Synechococcus sp. UW140 | reverse complement strand
GCCGAGGCCGTGACCAAGGCCCTCCGCGCCACCGGGGTGGCCTTTGAAGTGGAAACCATTGAGCGAATCACCAGCCCAGGCTCGCCGACCCTGGCGATTCCGGGTCCCAGCTCGGCCCCTTCTGAATCCACTGCACCGGCTCCTACGCCCCGCCCCGCCCCGCCCCCCCGCTGAGGCTGTTTCCCCTTGGTTCCTCCCTCCTCGCGTCAGCTCACGGCCCGGGCGGCTCGCCAGATGATGGATACCGCCTATTTGGCGGCGGCCACTGCCCTGTTGTGGGTGGCGCTGTATTACCTTCCCGTGGGCGGTCCCCTCTTTCGTCTCGCCCTGCCCCTGCCCCTGGCCCTGCTGCAGCTGCGCCATGGCTGGCGATGTGCCTGGGAGGGAGTGGCTGTCAGTGGCTTGCTCCTGGTGGCCCTGATGGGGCCCATCCGCGGTCCCTTGATGCTGTTCCCCTACGGCCTATTGGCCCTATGGCTGGGCTGGGGTTGGCGGACGCGGCAGAGCTGGTGGTTGACCCTGGCCCTAGGGGCCTTGATCGGCGCCCTTGGTTTTTTGGTGAGGGTGGCGGTGCTTTCGGTGCTGGTTGGTCAGAATCTCTGGGTGCTGATCACCACGGCAGCAGCATCCTTGCTGGAGCGCTTGCCATTGCCGGGCCTCGCGGCAGGGTTAGACATCACCCAGGTGCAGCTGGCGGCCCTGCTATTGGTTCTGTTTCAGAATCTCCTGATGGCTGTCTGCCTCCATGCCGTCGCTTACTGGATTTTTCCGCGGTTGGGCTCCCCCATCAGCGAACCTCCCGAGGCCTTGAGGGCCCTGGTGGCCCTAGACCCCCTGTGAGTGAATTGCGCCGCCTCTGGGGCAACCCAGACCAGGCGGCCCGGTGGCAGGCCTCCTGGTGTGCAGCCGCTGATGAGACCCAGGTGGTTGTGCTGCTGGCGGCCACCGCCACAGCGGCGATTCCCGGCATCTCGGCGGCGGGGGCTACGCCGGAGAGCCGTCGTGCCACTGCGGCGGCAGATGCCGAACTCCTGGTGCTTGGGCCAGGGCGCCATCGGCCCCATGGCTTGCCGCCTTTAGCTGCAGGAGTCTCCCCGGCCCTGATCTCGCAAGTGGTGGTGGACACCTTGGGTTGGCATCCCTTGGTGGTGGATCTCGGTTGTGCCCTGGCGCCGTCCGTGCCCCACCTGCGACTTCCGGGTTCCCTGGCGGCGGGACCGGCCCGTTGCCTTAGCGGTGGTCGGGCCATGGATCGGGGCACGGCGGCCAGCCTCCTTTCCCTTGGACGAAGCTGGGGCGAGCGCATGGGCAAGGCCCGGTCGCGGCGGCCCCTGCTGCTGGCCGAATGTGTGCCCGGGGGTACCACAACGGCCCAGGCGGTGCTTTCTGGTCTTGGTCTTGCGGTGGATGGCCTGGTGGGCAGCAGCCTGCGCCACCCCGATCTCTTGCTCAAGGCCCAGCTTGTGTGCCAAGGCCTGGCGGCGGCCGGCCTTGGCGTCCCCAACAGCCAGGGGGAAGGGCCACCGCCCGAGGCTGATCCCCTGGCGGTGGTCGCTGCCGTTGGCGATCCGATGCAACCGGTGGCGGCTGGCCTGGTTTTGGCGGCGGCGGCCCAGGGGGTGCCGGTGCTGTTGGCCGGTGGCAGCCAGATGGCTGCGGTGTTGGCCCTGGCCCTGGCCCTGGCCCCCGCTCCTCTGCGGCCCGGCTTGGCGGCCCAGGTGGCCATCGGCACCACAGCCTGGGTCGCCAACGACCCCAGCAGCAACCTGGGGGGCCTGTTGCAAATCCTGGAGCGCCGTTGGGGGGTCACTCCCCTGGGGTTGGTGGCTGATCTGCGCTTCCATCCCCCCCTGCACCCCGCCCTGCTCGATTACGAGCGGGGCTTTGTCAAAGAGGGCGTGGGTGCCGGAGGACTGGCCCTGGCTTGGCAGTTGAGTGGCCGCCAGCCGCAGGCCCTGGCCCAGGCCTGTGACCGCGCCTGTCACCTCCTGCTGGCCGAAGGGGACCCGGGAGCCTCTACGGTCCCGCCATGACTTCGACCGTTTTTCCCCGACGTCAGGTGCTGCGCTTCGTTGCGGCATTAGGCCTGGGCTTGCTGGCCGGTTGTCGCCGCCAGACCAGGGCCGAACTGGTGGCCCACCGGGGCGATTTGCCCAAGGCCTGGGTGGCCCAGTTACCGGCCCCTTGGCAGCCGCGCTGGCTCGAAGATCCGGCTGCTGTGGTAGCTAGCGCCAGCCAGTCCCCATCCCCTGGCCTGCTCCAGTGCCTTGATGGCTGGGCCACGACGGTGCCGGCCAACAGGCTGCAACCGTTCGGGGGTGCGGCGCTGCTGGCGCGGCTGGAGGCCGTTGCCCAGCCCGTAAGCCGCCTCTTCGGCCCAGAGGGCTCTGCCGCCGTGGCCTTCCCATGGGCCTGCAGTCCCTGGGTGCTGTTGCTAAGACGACGGGATGATCTGGTGCCCCAGGCATCTGAGGATTGGGATGTGCTGCTCGATCCCAGCCTGAAAGGTGGAGTGGTTCTTCCCTCCAGCCCCCGGGTAGTGATCGATCTCGTTCAGGGCGATCCCGCCAAGCTTCGCCGTCTCAGGGCCCAGGCCCTGGCCTATGACGACCGAGATGGGCTCAATTTGTTGCTCACCGGCGTGGCGGCGGCGGCGGTGGTGCCACGCCATCGAGTGGTGCCCCTGTTGCGCAGGGATCCCCGCCTGCGGGCCCTGTTACCAGCCACGGGGGCGCCCCTGAGCTGGAATCTTCTCCTGCGTCCTGTCTCAGAACAGCCGGCGCCGCCCCTCGACTGGTTGGGGGCCATTTTTGAACCCCCGCTTCTGTCCCAGCTGCTGGCTGCAGGTTGGGTTCCCCCCCTGCCCCGCGGGCTTTTAGAGGCCCGTTTGCAGACTTTCCCTGCGTCGATGGCCCACCTGCTCTTGCCACCCCCGGCGGTGTGGCAACGGTGTCGTTCCCTGCCACCCCTGACTGCCCAACAACAGGAATCCCTGCAGGATCTCTGGTGGCAGACGACCCCTGATCCTGCCCCCGGCAAGGCGTCCTAATCCCAGAGCCGGCGGCGGGGCGCTGCCGAGAGGCGGCGGTGGGTGTCGGCCAACAGCTCCGGGATTGGCAGAGAGTGGGGGCAGCGGGGTAGGCACTCCCCGCAGCCCAGGCAAGCCTGGGCATTCACCTGTTCCCACCAGGCCCCGGCCCGGCCGATGAGGTTGTAGCGCTCGGTGGCGAAGGCCTCCATGCCATGGCCCAACGCCATCTGCCTCAGCCGCAGCAAAGCGGGGATAGGCACCTGTTGGGGGCAGGGAAGACAGGCACGGCACTGGCCGCACCATTCGTTGCCCAGCCGCTCCCGTCCAGCCCTGTGGAGCTGCTCAATGGCCTGCCTCTCTTGGTCGCTCAAGGGCCCTGCGGCATCGCCCAGTTGCTTGGCCCAGTTGAGATCGGCTGGGCGCGTGGCCCCAAGCGTCAAGGTGCTGATGCCCTGGCTCAGCAGAAAGCGGTAGGCGAGTTGCAGGGGTGCGAAAGGGGCGCAGTCCGCCACCAGGAGGGGGGGCGGATCCTGCAGCCGGCCCCCTTTGTCCGCGGGTGAGATGGCCATAACGCCCAGTCCCTGGGCCAGGGCCCGCTGGGCCAGTAGTAGGCGTTCCTGATCGAACAGATGCAAATGCAAGCTGCAGAAGCTGAAGCGTCCACTGTCCAGAGCACGTTTGATCAGATCGTTGTGCCCATGGCTGCTGAAGCCCACTTGTCCCACCAGACCTTCCGCTAGCAGGGTGTCCAGTAGTTCCGAGCCGGGACCATGGAGGACCCATGCCAGTTGCTCAGGAGTGTTCAGGCCATGCACGGCCAGATTGTCCATGCAGGCGACCCCCAGGCGTTGCAGGCTGGCTTGCACAGCCTGCTGTCCCTCCGGGGCGGTGCCCCCTGGCAGCAACTTGCTGGTCAGCACAAGGTCTTGGCGCTCCAGGGACCCCTGTTCGCTTAGATGGCGCAGGGCTTGGCCCAGAAAGGTTTCCGCCGGTCCATAGGCCGGTGCCGTCTCCAGGTGGTTGATGCCGACTTCGAGGGCGGCCCAGACCACCGCCTGCATCTGCTCCAGAGAATCCACCGCTCGCATTGTGCCGAGAGTGAACAGGGAAACGGCTGGGCCTGGGCCAAACGGCCTCCGTCCGCTGCTTCGGTGGGTCTTAGCTGCGGCCCCATGTGACTCTCCGCCGGATTCAGGGGCTGGCAGCATCGGAGGGGAGGTCGTCTTCAGAGTCTTCTTCGCCGGCCGGCAACTCCGTTGTTGCAGGATCGTCCTGACGGGTCTGGCGCAGATGTCTAATCAGGGCGGCGGGAGTGGTCTGATCCAGAAAACGCCTGAAATCCTCCTGGTCCACGGCATCGGCCTCGGCATCGACTGGAATCGAGGCATCCACAACCACCTCCTCCAGCATCCAGATGGTGCTGCCGGTGCGCAGGGCCAGGGCAATGGCGTCACTGGGACGGGCATCCAGTTCGAGGGCCTCGCCAGTGGCGTTGGTGAGTTTGAGCACGGCCCGGAAGGTGTTGTCTTCAATGGCATGGATGATCACCCGATCAAGGGCGAGGCCTCCTGCAGCCATCAATTGGGCCATCAGGTCATGGCTGAGGGGACGGGGTGAGCGTTCCCGGTTGATGCCTGCGAGGATATTCTGGGCTTGGGCCTGGTCGATCCATATGGGGACCTGGCGCCGGCCGGAGGGGTCCCGCAACAGCACAATTGGACTGCGGCTGGCCGCATCGAGGGCAATGCCCGCCACGCTCATCTCGACCATGGTTGCCTCAAAGACTTCCCCAGCATCCGCCCATTGCTTGATTATGACCAGCAGCCAGCGGAGCTGAGATGTTCACCGGATTGGTGCGAACCATGGCCCGTTTACAGCGATGGCGTTCCGGGGTACGGGTCAGGGGCGATCTGCAGGCCCTTGGCCCCCTCGAGCTTGGTGACAGCATCGCCGTGGATGGGGTGTGTCTCACTGTTTCCAGTTTGGTGGGCGATGGCTTTCAGGCCGACGTCAGCGAAGAGACCCTGGCCCGCACCAGCTTGGCCGCCAAGGCGGATGAGGGTGGCTGGGTCAATCTCGAACCAGCGTTGCGCCTCTCTGACCGGTTGGGAGGTCACCTGGTGAGCGGCCATGTCGATGGCCAGGGCAAGATCCTGGGGATCCAGCGCCAGCCAGCGTCCTGGCAGCTAGAGGTGGGTTGTGATCCCCACCACCATGGTCGCTATCTATGCGAAAAGGCCAGCATTGCCCTGGATGGCGTTAGCCTGACACTTGCGGGCTGCGATCAAGATGGCCGCCGCTTCTGGATCGCTGTTATCCCCCACACTTGGATCGCCACCACCCTTCAATACCGGCAAGTGGGTGACCGGTTGAATCTGGAGATCGACCTGTTAGCGAAATACACCGAACGTTTGCTCTATCCCCGGGGCCAGGGCGGCCCTCCTCCATTCCTTGGTCCAAATCAAGGATCTGAAGGGGAAGCCCCAGGACCCATCTCGATCAGTGCCGCCTGGCTGCGTTCCCAAGGATGGTGAGAAAAGGAGCCCGATGGGCGTACCGCCGCAGGATGGGTGATTCAGCTAGCTGCGCCTTGTCCTTCCAAGGGAAGCAGCCAGATCGAGCCGGTTTCTCGATGCAACTCAATGCGGAACTCCTGGCCGGGTTCAAGGCCCATGCGCCGGGTGTAGGCCTGGCCAATCAGCAGGTTGCCGTTGCCGTGAACCCGGGTGCGAAATTCGGCTTGACGGCCGCGGCTGAGGCTCGAGTTGCTGCTGGCTGATGGCAGGGAGTAGCCCTTGGCTGCCACCAAGGCTCGGTAGAAACTCTTTTTCAGCACCCGGCCACTCGGACCGACATAGCCACAGCCCCGGGCGATCTGATCTTCCGGCCGGTTCCCCAGAGAGCGAGCCTTGTCCAGAAGCGCTTTGCCTTCAAGGGGGCTGGTGGCTGGGGTGGGAATGGGTTCGGCACCGGCCGATGCCCTAAAAAGCGTCATAGGTCACATGCCCAGAGACTTCTGCACTGATTCTGCCGAGCGAAAGGCCGGCTTAGCAAGGGTTTCCAAGCAAAGAGCAACAAGCCAAATTAAGTGTACTGACCATGGTCATCGTTATTCGCCTGCTGGGATCTGAGTTTGAGACAGGTGTTTGATATACGATTCCAACGTGTTTAGAACTAATTGTGTTGAGACACTCATCTTTCTCGATCCCGCTAGTATGCGTGTTGGCCTGAGGGCACGTTCAGGAACTGCAATGGAAAATTGCCAAAATGATTTCCCCTGTCGCTGCTGATCTCCTGCCAGGTTCTGCTGAGGATGCTCCTGTTCGCTTAATGCGATTGGTTCAGGGTATCACGTCCCATCTTGTTGTGGGTGTTATTGCTTTAATCGTTATTGGTGGATCCACACGGGTAATGGAGGCTGGACTTGCTTGCCCTGACTGGCCGCTTTGTTATGGAAGCTTGCTGCCTGGCAAGCAGATGAATCTGCAGGTTTTCTTGGAATGGTTCCATCGAGTTGATGCTTTTTTGATTGGGTTGGCTCTTCTAGCCCTTAATTTGATCGTCGTACTGCGTCGATCCTTTCTGCCCCACTGGCTTCCCTGGTGCACGCTGACGGCATTGATTTTGGTGGCGATCCAGGCAGCTCTCGGAGCTTTAACGGTCACTTCCCAGTTGGCTTCCATGAGCGTGACAGCCCACCTGGGCACTGCCTTGGTGCTGTTGCTGCACCTGTGCGCGACCGATCAAGCCTTGCGGTGCAAGCGCCAAATTCTTGAAGTTGGCGGTTTCTCTTTGGAACTACCTCCACAACTGCCAAAGTGGTGGTGGCCCTTGCCCTTATCGGTGATGCTTGCTTTGCTGGCCCAATGCATTGTCGGTGCCCTGATGGCAAGTCAATGGGCGGCAGAACGTTGCTTGGATCTGGGCGAATCTTGTTATTGGCTGATGAACCATCGTTTGATGGCCTACCCCGTTTTATTTGGTTTGATGTCCATGGCCATCGGTGCGGCTTTCCTTCCCGGTTCCCAGAGAATGTTGAAGTCTTTCTGCTTTCTGTCAGTTGCTTTTGGATGGGGCCAAGTGTTCATCGGTAGATTCAATTTGATTGTTCATTTGGAAATTCCTTTGTTAACCATTTCCCATCAATTGATAGCTGCTTTGCTTGTGGCCCTGCTTGGAGCCGCTATCGGTCGAACCCTGTTGATGACTTCTAGCTCATGGCCCGGCCAGGAGGTTGTTAATTTTGGTTAGGTCTATTAATCTGTCTGCTTATCAAGGGGCTCCAGCCAATCCCCAAGCTGCCCAGGCGACATCCACCAGACGCCAACTTCCGGCCTGGTTGGAGGTTCTCAAGCCCCGATTAATTCCCCTTTTGCTGGCCACCACGGTTGGCGGCATGGCCGTGGCAGAACCCTGGCCTTTGGCACCAGTTCGATTTCTTGCCACTTTGGTTGGAGGCGCCCTAGCCGCTGCCGCTGCAGGCGTCCTGAACTGTCTCTGGGAACAGGATCTTGATGCCAAGATGGTGAGAACCAGTCGGCGAGCCCTTCCTTCTGGAAGGCTGACCCAATATCAGGCCCTAGCGTTAGCCATCAGCCTCACCACAACTTCGGTTCTAGTGTTGACGCTTCTGGTTAATCCGTTGGCGGCAGCTTTGTGCTTGATCGGGCTCTGTAGCTACGTTCTTCTCTATACCGCCTGGCTCAAACCAAGAACAAGTCAGAACATCGTCATTGGTGGACTTGCGGGGGCGATTCCTCCGCTTGTTGGTGCAGTGGCGGCATCTTCCCATCCGGGTTGGGGAGGATTGTGGCTGTTTTCATTGGTGATGCTTTGGACCCCAGCCCATTTTTGGTCCCTCGCCTTGCTTCTTCGTGAGGATTACCGTTCGGTAGGAATCCCAATGCTGCCGGTTGTCAAAGGGGCAAAGGTGACTGCTAGATGGATCAGCATATATGGTCTTCTGACCATCTTCATGAGTTTTTTCGGTATTCTGGCTTTGCCTACTGGGGGTTGGTTTTACGGAGTTCTGATCCTGCCGTTCAATGCCCGTTTGCTGCAGTTAATCGACCGCCTGCGTCTTCAGCCTGAGGATCCGCTTCCTGCCCGCAGTCTTTTCCGCTGGTCGATCCTTTATTTGTTTGGTGTTTGCCTTTTGCTCGTGCTCTCAAGAACTCCACTGGTTACAGCCTCTGTTAACCCCCTGGAGCTACTGCAGATCTTCTCTTCAAACTCAGGGCTGCCCCTGGCGTAGCCAGGGGGCACGATGATTGCCTAGATTGAGTTTCCTTGGGCCCCTTGGGTCATCCACCGTTTGATCGAGCTTCAACACCTCAGCAAATCCTACGGGGGCGGAAAGCACCAGCCTGTCAAGGCCCTCAATGATCTTTCCCTGCAGGTGCCCAGGGGCATGCTGTACGGCATTCTGGGACCCAACGGATCAGGAAAGAGCACTTGCCTGCGCATTCTCTGTACCTTGTTGGCCCCTGATTCAGGTACGGTGATGGTTGCGGGGATCAATGCCCTCAGCCAACCAAGGCAAGTGCGTCGCTTGCTGGGCTACGTGGCTCAAGATGTAGCCATTGACAAAATTCTGACCGGCCGCGAATTACTCTTGTTTCAGTCTGATCTTTATCATTTACCGCGAAATCTGCGCGATATAAGGATCTCTGAATTGATCAATCTCCTCGACATGCGGGAATGGGTCGATCGTCGCTGCGGATCCTATTCAGGCGGTATGCGCCGTCGCCTAGATTTGGCGGCAGGTCTATTGCATGCTCCCCAGTTGCTGGTGCTTGACGAACCTACAGTTGGTTTAGATATTGAAAGTCGTGCTGTTGTTTGGCAAGTCCTTCGCCAGCTTCGTGATCAAGGTGTTACCATAGTATTAAGTAGCCATTATCTCGAAGAAATCGATGCACTTTCCGATCGATTGGCTATTTTTGATTCGGGTTCAGTCATTGCCGAAGGTACGCCAGCCGAACTTAAGCAGGCACTCGGTGGTGAACGCGTTACCTTGAAAGCCAAAGAATTTAGTGACATTGAGGAATCGGCACGGTTGCGCAATCTGTTGCTGGGATGTCCAGGTGTACGCGATGTCGTCATCAACCAGGCCCAGGGATATTCCCTTAATCTGCTTGTTGAC
>CAMDWF010000071.1 GCA_945878795.1 Synechococcus sp. UW140 | reverse complement strand
GATCACCACCCGTTCACCGCGCAGGCTGACGCGATTGTCGGCATCGGGGCTGACGGCGCTGGACACCCACCAGCTCACCGAACGATCGGCCAGCCATTCCAGCGCCCCATCCGGCAGCAGGCGACTCACCAGGGAGAGCACCGGCGGTGATTCGGCAAACAGCGGATCTTGCAGCACGCCGCCGCCACCTCTGACGGCCCCCAGGGCATAGCTCACATTGCGATCGCCGCCATGGAAATCCAGCACCCCCAAGGCCGGGCCGTAGCGGCCGGAATGGGCCTTGCTGGCCCTTTGCAGCATCGCCGTCAGTTGGGGGCGCATCAAATGGCGACCGACCTGGTCGGAGCCATTGGCCAGGCCCCGGAGGTGGGCATCGCTGGCCGAGCGCAACAGGATTACGGCGCTGCCGATGGCGCCGGCCGACAGCACTACCTGGTGGGCCTTAAACAACCAGCGCTGGTGGCCGATATGGGCCTCGACGCCCCGCACTTCCTTGCCGCCCGCATCGGTGTGCAGCATCAGCACCCGGGCCCCCTGCCGCAGTTCAAAGCCCGCCTGGCCCAGGGCCCGACCGACGCCAAACAGTTCGGCATCGCCGGAGGGTTCCTGCGCCGACTCACTGACGCTCAACGGCAGCCGGTAGGGGTGCAGCCCCTGGCGCTCAAGATCCGCCCGCAATTCCACTTGGAACGGCTGCACCGCCTCGGCGCCAAAGGGTTGGCCGTCTTCGCCATGGACCCGGTACAGCGCCTCCGCTTGCTAATACCAGGGTTCCAGATCTTCGTAGCGCAGGCCCTAATCCGGTCCGGTTCCCTCCTGCATCGGCATACCGATGAATTCCTCGGGCAGCATCCGCTCCAGCACCCAGACCTTCTCCAAACTCCAGCCTGGCCGGATAGGCCTCCGGTCGTTCCGCGACCCTTTGAGTGCGTGCAAGCAGCTCGGCAACAAAGCTGGCAGCTCGCTGCGGATTGTCCCTAGCGATGTAGTCGCCGATTTCCTGCAGGTCGGCTACGGCCTGGGGGGAGAGTTCACAAGGCATCAGCGGGTGCGCCCTGGGCATCCCATTGCTGGTAGCGCAATTGCAGCTCAGCAGCTACCTCCAGCACAAGCCTGCCGGGACCGCTGTTGATGGCCTTTTGAATGCAAGAGCGGAGGTTTATTGTACCCGTTGCTACCATTTATCCGGGTTTTGCCGACAATCAAAAATGGCATAGATAGTAACAGTTGTATCCGTTTCTTCGTAGATGATCGAAAAGGGAAAGCGTCGCACGATAGCGCGACGATAGTCTTTATAGATAACTTGATATAGCTTCGGATTGCGGCTGATCGATTGCAGGCAGGCATCAATCAACGTTATAAATTCGCGCCCGAGGCCGATGTGTTTGCTTTCATACCAAGAGTAGCCCCGATGAGCGTCGTCTTCCGCTTCTTGGGTAAAGATGACAGTTTTAGCCATGCCGCTCGATGATGCGGCGCTGGACATCTTCCCATGGGCTGCAAGAATCCGGGTTGGCTTGATAAGACAATTTACGGCGTTCAAGCTCGGCTTTTTGCAAATCAGTAAGCGGCAAATCCTCTGGATTCAGGCTATCCCAAAGGTCTTGCGCCAGCAGCAGTCTTTCGGATGGACTGAGCTTTAGCAGATTGGCATGTTCAGCATTGATCATGTTAATCATTTATTTTCTGTCTCAATTCTATCTCAAAAATCCAGCTGCGGATGGCAAGCAGATCGGGACATAGCCGCTGACAAGAGCTAGGGCGGTCTACATCGACAGGAACAGGGTCTGCGGACGCCTCAGCGGCGATAGAGGCTGGTGGTCGCGGTAGGAGGCAGCGGCGACGCATCAGCCAGAGCAAGCCCCTCCGGCCCAGGGATCTGGACCAATTCACTGCCAACTCCTGCCCCTTGCGTCAAGCTGGGGCGATCCCAGCGATTTTGATGAGCATTTCGCCCAGGCCCAGGGCCGATGCACCCCACCTCGCCGTGATCGGAGCCGGTGTCGGTGGTTGTTCTTTGTTGGCCAGTCTGCGGCGCCAGGGTTGGCCAGCGGAGCGCATCAGCCTGTGGGAAAGCGGCCGCGGTCCCGGTGGCCGCACCGCCACGCGCCGCTCCCGCCAGGACAGCCACCTGCGCATCGACCACGGCGCCCCCCTGTTCAACATCAGCGCCAGCCCCGATCCCGCCCTGCTGGCGCCGTTGCTGGCCGGTGGCTGGATAGAGCCCTGGCAGGGAACCCTGGCCTGCCTGGACAAAGATGGCGGCCTGACGGGCCGGCTCGAGGATCCCTTCTGCCAGGGCCGTCTCTATCGCGGTCGGCAGGGCATGGAACAGCTCTGCCGCGGTTTGCTGGCCCTGGCCGGCGGCGCCATCGAAGCCCATTACGGCATCCTGGTGCGCCATCTGGAGACCAGCAGCGAAGGCCGGTGGCAATTGCTGGATAGCGCCGGCGAACTGTTGGCGGCAGCGGATTGGTTGGTGCTGGGCAGCACCTTGTTGGCCCATCCCCGCAGCCGGCTGGTGCTCGGCTGGGACACCCTGCCCCTGGCGGTTGGGGCAACCGAACGGGCCGATCCGGAGCTGGCCCACAGCCTGGCGGCGATCGCCTCGATCCGCGCTGAGGCCCGCAGCAACCTGATGATGGTGGTGCCGGCCAACGCAGCCGCCCCGTGGCGGGCCCTGCCCTTCCGGCTGCTCAGTTTCGATTCGGTGGCCCAGCAGCGCTGGGGGTTGCGTCGCGTCGCCATTCAGCCCCTTGAGGACGGCCGTTGTGCGGTGGTGGCCCACTCCACCGGCACCTTTGCCGGCGAGCATCTCAATGTCTACGGCTCCCGCTCGTCGATCGCCAAACATCTGGGTATGGCGCCAACGCAACAACGGGAGACGGAGGTGATCGCCGCCTTGGAGCGCGGGCTGCAGGGGGCCCTGGCCGCCTGGCTGCCCGAGCCATCAGAAGCGTTGCCGCCCGGGGGCGCCCCCTGGCCAGGGGTCCATAGCGAGCTGATGCGCTGGGGGGCCGCCTTTCCCCAGCATCCAGGTCTGCCCCGGGCCCTGGCCCTCTGCCGCCGCAGCCGCGTCGGTTTCTGCGGCGATTTCATCGAGGGGCCCGGCTTCGGGCGGGTGGAGGGGGCGATGCGCAGTGGCGAAGCCCTGGCCACTCGTTTGCTGGAAGCGGCGCAGCTCGACCCTTGAGCAGCGGGCTGGTGGGATTGAGATATACATTTTTAAAATTCATGCCCACAAACCAGGCCCGCGCAGATGGTGCAAACAGGCTGGATCTGGGGCCCGGTTCATGGCGTCAGTCCAGCTGCGGGCGCTGCCCGCCCTGCTTCCAGCATTCCGCCAGCAAAGGCGCGGCAGCCAGCGCCCCACTTCAAAGCTAAGGACAGGGCCCGGCCGATATGAATACCCTGGTGCCGTTGGTTGGCCAAGGCAAAATCAGTCTCTGGCTACCTTTACAAATTCAGAACGGCTGCGGCCAGTCGGCAATTCCGCACAAAAACGGAAGAAAAAAGAAAAAAGCCTTAAGTTGAAATCTGATGGCTTGAACGGCTGACTTGGCGCATTTAGTCGCCCACTCTGCTTAAGCCAATTTTTTGTATCACTAAACACATTTTCCTGGAGCAATGACCCTGACCCGTTTTGGCCCCAACCTCGGTCAACTCGCAAACGATGTTCCGATGCTGGATGCCAATGCCCCGGCTGTCCAGACCCGTCCAGTCGCCCCATCCCGGATCCTGGGATTGGGTCTTTTGGCTGCCTTTATGCGCAGCCGCGAACTGCGTCAACGGATCAAATTTGCCGCCCAAGCCCAGTCGTCTCGCCTTCGTTGAGGGTCAAGGCAAGGGATTTGGCATGGGGCCTAATAGTTATAAAACGAAAAAGCAAATACCAGATCGGCTGGCCTTAATGCCAACCCTCTAAGTTGCCTTTGTCCTTAAATCCTGGTTGCCCTGGCTGTCATGGGATGATCAAATTTGTTTTCAGGCTGTGTAAGCCAGGCCACCGGTGGGGAATGCGGGGCCGGCCCGCATCGATAGGCTGAGACTGAAATCATTTGATTGATTCGAGAGCCTGCCGATGAACTGGAGCCCTGAAGCCGATGAGGTCCTCAAAGAGGTGCCATTTTTTGTGCGACCGATCGTCCGCCGTCGGATTGAGTCCATGGCCGCTGAGGCCGGTCTCGCCGAGGTTGATCTGGCCTTCTATG
This sequence comes from Synechococcus sp. UW140, assembly GCA_945878795.1. Lineage (GTDB taxonomy): Bacteria > Cyanobacteriota > Cyanobacteriia > PCC-6307 > Cyanobiaceae > Cyanobium. The sequence continues at coordinate 4,965 of CAMDWF010000071.1, read as the reverse complement.
AACAGGCCCGGGAGCGCTTTGGCCAGAAGTGAGCGGGTGATGAGGTAAAAGGGGGATAACACAACCCCCTATCGATGTCTCAGTCGAAACGAGAACAGGTCGTCAGCCACCTCCGATACATTCGCCAAGAGCTGCGGGAAATGCATCAGGGCGTGATGGAGGACGGCCTTCTGCCAGAAGCCGGTGAGGTGCGCGGCGTAATGGCCCAGATGGAAGCCCTGCTCGAGCTTCTGGAGGGCAAGGGATCCCGTAAGAAGGAAGGAGAGGCCTGAAAGCCCTGGCTGCCCCCCTTGCCGAACCCATGCAGAACTGTTTTGCTTAGGGAGTCCCCATCACCCGGCCCCGGCTTCGGCTGCGGGCTTTTTTATTGATTTCCCCCATATATGGGGTAAATTCTTTCCCACGCCCCCACAAATGGTGTATACAGGGTAAGCAGGGCGCTGGGTCGGGTGATGGGGATCACCGCCGGTGCCCCTGGCCACCACTTCGGTGCTGGCCAGGGAGACGGCCGGCCGATGTGGCCCTGCACCCCCTTTAACCCCATGGTCCCCCGGTATCAGCAAACCAGGGTCCAGCAACGGTTGATCCAGGCGGCTGACGCCCTGGCCCAATGGGCTACCAATCCCTGGCGCCGGCTTTCCCTCTCCCTGATCGTGCTTCTGGCCTCATTTAGCATCGGCGGGGGGCTAGGTGCCATCACCGGCGCCCTGTCCTATTTCGACCAACTCTCCGCCCTGGTCTGCGTGCTCTCCCTGGAGCTGGCCGCCCGTTGTCGGCCCTGGCTGCTCAGGCGCCCCCGGGATCAACGCCTGGGCCTGCAACTGCTGGACATGGCCCGCATCGGCCTGCTCTATGGCCTGCTGCTTGATGGCTTCAAGCTGCAGTGAGTCCCATCGCTTCCCCGGCGCCGGCGGTCAGCAAATAAAGCAGGGCCATTCGAATCGGCACCCCATTGCGCACCTGTTCTTCCACCAGGCAGCGTTCACTGTCATCGAGCAGTTCTCCCGCCAGTTCCACGCCCCGGTTGACGGGGCCCGGATGCAGCACCGGCACCCCGGCCCCACAGCGTTGCAAGCGTTCGTGGGTCAAGCCGTAGCGGCGGTGGTAGCTGTCGAGGCTGGTGAGTAGATGGTCGTGCATGCGCTCCTGTTGGAGCCGCAGGGTCATCACCGCATCGGCGCCGCCCAAGGCCTCATCGAGGTCCCGGCAAAGTCGCACCGGCCCCCGCCGGGGCACCGGATCATGCCGCTGCCCCGGCGGCGGTGCCGCGACGAACTGGGCGAAGTCATCGGGCAACAGGGTGGCTGGTCCGCACAGCACCACCTCGGCACCGCAGGCGGTGAGGGCCCAGAGATTGGAGCGGGCGACCCTTGAGTGCAACACATCGCCGACGATCACCACCCGGCGGCCGGCCAGGCTGGCGGGCGAAGGTTGGCTCGGCTCGAAATGGCGAGCCAGGGTGAACAAATCGAGCAGGCCCTGGCTTGGATGGCTGTGCAGTCCGTCGCCGGCGTTGAGCACCGCCACCTTCTCACCCCCCCGCTCCAGATCTCGGGCCAGGCGCTGCGGGATGCCGGCACAGCGATGGCGCACCACCAGCACGTTGCTGCCCATCGCCACGTAGGTGCGGGCCGTATCCAGCAGGCTTTCACCCTTGCTGAGCGAACTGGAGGAGGGCGAGAAGGTTTGCACGTCGGCCGACAGACGCCGGGCCGCCAGTTCAAAACTGCTGCGGGTGCGGGTGCTGGGTTCGAAGAACAGGGTGGTCATCAGCCGCCCCTGCAGCGCCGGCAGCTTGCGGGCCCCGGCCACCGGCAACTGGCGAAAGCGTTGGGCCAGTTGCAGAACGGTGGCGTAATCCGCGACCGAAAAGGACGCCAGGTCGAGTACATGGCGGTGGGTCCAGCCGCTCAACGCAAAATCCCGGCAAACAGCCTCAACTTAAGGGTCGATCGTCCCTGCCCCCAAGCCCAGCCCCTTGGGCTCCCCAGTCCAGATGTTCAGGCCTCCAGGCTGTCGCTGCTGCCGGCTGGCGGTCCCCTTGGGCCCGGCGACTGACGCTGCGGCTGGGCCCCAGATACCAGCGCCAGGGCTGATCGACGGCGGCGCTGATGCCAATGCGGCGGTCCTGCCGCAGGGGGGCCTCACCCGGGGGGGCGCCTGGTGAAGGGCTTAGCAGGGCCTGCAGGCGGCTGGGGCGTGGCGCCAGCCACACAGGGCCCTCGCCGCAGCAGTCCTGGCCGTCGTGGCGTTGCTCGATGGCAAAGCAGCGGGCCAGGAGCCCTGGACCCGCGGCCTGGCGGTCGGGCGCCTTGGCGAGGGCGGCGGCCCGCAGCAGCACGCCGCTGGCCCATTCGGCCCGGTCCGTGACCACATTGACGCAGTGGTGGATGCCGTAACAGCGGTAGACGTAGAAGTGGCCCGGAGGACCAAAAAGGGTCGCGTTGCTGGCACTGCGCCGCCGGTGGCCGTGGCAGGCCGGGTCGTCCTGGGTGTAGGCCTCCGTCTCAACGATCACGCCCCACAGCAGCGCTCCGCTGGGTTGGCGTCGGACCAACAGGCAGCCGATCAGCTCGGGGGCCACCACTTCGGCCGGCCGGCTGAAGAACCGGCGGGGCAGGGCTGGCGGCTCTTGGCCGTGCGCATGGCCTTGGGGGGCCAGGTCAACATGGTCAGCCATTTCAGCGGCTGCCCCTGGCCAGAACCTGGCAGGCCAGAACCTGGCAGGTCAGGACCCGGTGGCCTGGAGCCTGGTCCAAGTGATGACGGTGATGACGGGTTTGCCGGCGGTTCGGAGCAATCTGCTCCAGAATTGCAGCTATCCTCAGGGCAAGCGGTTCCATGGAGACCAGTGGTGGCTTCAATCTCGGCAATGTGTTGCTGGTGCTGAGCGGTCTGTTCTGCCTCACCACCCTTTATTTCGGGACTCGGGGGGGCTATTACGACACTGACGACTACGACGGCAACGGCACCGCCCACTGAGGCCAAAGCCCTGGGGCAAGGCAAGGGACGCAATGCCTACGCCGGTCAGGGGCTGCCAAGCCGTTCGGTCTCGGGGCAATCACCGGTGGTGGCCAGGTCTTCGGCGGTCGCTACCCGGTTTACGTAGGCCAGGCGCGTGCTCACGGCCCCAATCGAATCCAACCGGACACTTTCTTCCCAAGTCTGGCGTTCGTCCTCGTCCTCGTCGTCGTAGCGCAGCGTCACCAGATCGCCCTGGATCTCAACCACCATCGCTTCTTCGATCCAGCGTTGCTGGTCGCGCAAAAAAACCCAGACCGGGCGTTCCTCGCTGTAGTACTGATAGAGCTTCCGATGCAGCATCGAGACGCCGCGGATAGCAAGATCCTAGGCAGATCCCCTGCCGATACCGTGTCCTAGATGACAGCCTCCGATCTCCCCCTCAGCGCCGCAGCCCTCCCCCTGGGGGCCGAGGCCATCCGCCTGCAGCTGCGGACCTGGCCCGAAATCGAGGCCTATCTGCAGCGGTGCAAGGGGGTGATCGTGCCCCTGGGCTCCACCGAGCAGCACGGCCCCACCGGCGCCATCGGCACCGATGCCCTCACTGCCGAGGCCGTGGCCCTGGAGGTGGGCCGCCGCACCGGCGTGCTGGTCACCCCCACCCAAGCCTTTGGCATGGCCGAGCACCATCTGGGCTTCGCCGGCACCATGAGCCTGCAGCCCACCACTTTGTTAGCGGTGCTCCATGACCTGGTTCTTTCCCTGGCGCGCCACGGGTTCGAGCGGATTTACGTGATCAACGGCCACGGCGGCAACATCGCCACTGCCCGGGCCGCCTTTGCCCAGGCCCAGGGCAGTGCCACCGCCCGCGGCCTGGCTGTTGCCCCCCATTTGCGTTGTCAGCTAGCCAACTGGTTCACCGCCTCGGCGGTGATGCAGGAGGCCAGGCGTCTTTATGGCGAGCGGGAGGGTCATCATGCCACCCCCAGTGAGATAGCGCTGACCCTGCACCTCGAACCGTCCCTGCAGGCCCACCAGAGGCCCTTACCGGAGGCGGCGCCGGCCGGACCCATCCATGGACCCGAAGATTTTCGCCAGCGCCATCCTGATGGACGCATGGGCTCCGATCCGTTCCTGGCCCAGGCTGACCATGGCGCTGCGTTCCTGGAGCTGGCCGCCACCGCCTTGGCCAAGGATCTGAGAACCTTTCTGGCCGAACCGTCAGCACCGCTGCCCTGATCGCCTCCAGGCGACTAGGTTTTGGGCAAGCAGCCAGCTTTAACCATGGGCCGAATCACCCCAGACGATGTGCGCAAGGTGGCCAAGTTGGCACGCCTCGACCTGGAGGAAACCAAGATCACCACCTATGCGAACCAGCTGGAACGCATTCTCGATTACGTCAGCCACCTGGAAAGCATCGATACCGAGGGAGTGCTGCCCACCACCAGGGCTGTAGAGGTGGTCAATGTTACCCGGGCCGATGGAGTGGACTCAACCGAGGTGCGGGAAGATCTGCTCAATTTGGCGCCCCAGCGGGAGGGCGATTTCTTTCGGGTCCCCCGAATCCTGGCCGATTGAACCTCCCCGCAGGGGAACAAGGTTACGGGAGATCAGGGGACAAAGCGCCAGGGCCTGTTAATGGCGCGGTGATACGGCGGTGCGATGCAGTAATTCGAGCACCCGGCGCCTGGCATGGCGGGTGGGCATCAGGGCGGCAAGGGGGCGCAGACGGCTGCGGCGCTTCTTGTGACTGCGCACGCCAAAGAAGATGTCATAGAGAAAATTTAGGGCATCACTGCGGGTTTCAAACATGCCCAACCGCTGGGGTGAACCCTTGGCATCCAGCAACGATTTGGTGGCGTGATAAGCGGGGCGGTATTCAAACCATGGAATAGAGGGCCAGAGATGGTGAACCAGGTGATAGTTCTGCCCCATGATCAACCAATTCATCATCCGACTGGGATAGACGCGGGCGTTATGCCAGCGGTTGCGGGATTGGAAGGG
>CAMDWF010000070.1 GCA_945878795.1 Synechococcus sp. UW140 | reverse complement strand
AGAACAATACGGCACAGAGGGAGCAGTTCCGTATTTCACAGGTCCATCTGATTTCACCAACAAGATTGAAGCCATCACGAAGCGGACGAGTGATTCGGCAAGTCTCGCGAAAGAGGCTGATACTTTAATCACGGTAAAAGGGAGTGGCGTTGGTGAGATTTGGTATCTGACCTTGTCTTCCGTAGCGATGGGACGACAATTGATGGCGGTTCGCGCGATTGATGCGTCGAGTGGGTTTGTGTTTCAGTTCCTCCTGACTAAGAGACGTCGCTTTGAGGATCTTGCCGCTGGAAATCTAATTCCCGGATTGGCAAGAGGTGACATTCTCGATCTAGAGGCTCCCTTTCCGCTGCTTCCCGAACAACAAAAAATCGCCGATTGCCTGAGTTCGGTGGACGAGCTGATGGCCGCGCAAGCGCGGAAAGTGGCCGCACTCAAGACTCATAAAAAAGGGCTGATGCAGCAGCTTTTCCCCCGCGAAGGCGAAACCCAACCCCGCCTTCGCTTTTCCGAATTTCAAAACGCGGGGGAGTGGGAGGAAGGCAAGCTTATCAGCCTGAGCAACGAACCTCTGAGTAACGGTGTCTTTAATGATCCCAAAAAGGTAGGAACCGGCTACAAGCTAATTAATGTCTCGGACATGTATATCGAGACAACAATCGACGAAAACAACCTGTCACTGCTCGAACTCACACCTTCAGAATTTGAAATGAATCAGGTGTTAACCGGGGACATTTTCTTCACGCGTTCCTCATTGGTTAAGTCAGGTATCGCAGTATCTAACATTTATCTCGGAAGCTCTAGCGATGTCACTTATGACGGCCATCTGATCAGAATCAGAGTGAACACCAGCAAAGTAATCCCATTGTTTGCCCACTATCTTTTCAAGACTGCGCTGGTACGCACGCAGCTCATCGCCCGAGGGAAGACAGCAACGATGACCACGATCGGACAGGCAGACGTTGCAAGCGTATCACTGTTCTATCCCAACCCTGACGAACAACAACGTATCGCCTCCTGCCTGAGCAGACTCGACGACTTGATAACAGCAGAAACCCAAAAGCTGGAAACTATCAAGAGCCACAAGAAAGGGCTGATGCAGCAACTCTTCCCATCCCTAGAGCACCAATCGTGACACATCAAGAAGTCGCCAATCAGCTTAAGGCAGTAAAGGAAATCATTGTTCTCATTTATGCCTTCAATGCAACTGGGAAAACCCGGCTTTCTGTGGCCTATAAAGATGCCACGAAAGGATCGGATGGAAGGCATTCTGGTGTGTACTACAATGCATTCAGCGAGGATATTTTTGTTTGGGACAATGACACAGCCAATAGCGAGGCGAGCATGTGCATGCTCGTCAATGAAAGCAGTCTCAATCGCTTCCATGGTGCCATCACAGAGGATAAAGTGCGCAAGAAGCTGGAGCCTTACAAGCCCACATACGATTTCTTTTTCAACCAGCACGCCAATGCCGAAATGGGAATTGAATACATTTCATTCTTTATAGCGGGAGATGAGCAGACCCGAATTAAGATTTCCAGGGGAGAGGAGCGAATTTTCGTTTGGTGCTTCTTTCTCGCGCTGTTTGAGGTAGAAGGGTGGGCGGACATGCAAGATCAGCATTTTTTTATCGATGATCCCGTGTCGAGCCTGGACGACCACAATATCTTCATTACCGCATCAACAATACTCGACTTGATTGATGGACATTTCGAGAAACGGAAGGTAATCATTACAACCCACCACATTGGGCTGTTCGCGATACTTTACGATTGGCTCAAAAAAGGAGAGAAGGCTGGAACCTACAGCAAGGCAACCAAGCCTCTAATCCTATCGCTGAAAGATGGTCAACTGAGCCTCAAGGGTTTCCATAAAGAGGTTTTTCTCTATCACCTTCACTTGCTGCAAATTCTAAATGAGGCGCGGGCTTCTGAACTGCAAGCATTTCACTTTGCAATGTTACGGCAGGTCCTTGAAAACGTTGCATCGTTCCTTGGGGTGGGGCGAGTTGGTTTCGTATTGGAGCAGCTTGGATTTAAACCGGAGGAACGAGTCTCTGAGATTGTTAATTTTCTTTCCCACAAAAATGTCTACCGATTTGAGAGCGCAGTCTTGGTGCCTGACAATAAGAAGCTATTCGAAGAGATTTTTGATGGTCTGATGGCTAGATACAATTTTGTACTGCACGCACCGGCACCTGCACCTGCACCCGCAGAAGAACCCGCATTAAGAACATTGGCAGCACCCGCGCCATAAGCACCGCCACCATGACCGACTCCAACCAAAAACAACTTGGCAACACCCTCTGGAGCATCGCCGACCAATTGCGCGGCGCCATGAACGCGGACGACTTCCGCGACTACATGCTCTCCTTTCTCTTCCTGCGCTATCTCTCCGATAACTACGAAATTGCCGCCAAGAAGGAGCTGGGAACAGATTACCCAGAGCTGGAGGACGACAGTCCCAGGGTGGCACTCAGTATCTGGTATCAACTCAATCCTGAGGATATCGAAGCCTTTGAAAAGCAGATGCGCCGCAAGATCCACTATGTGATCCAACCGAAACACCTTTGGAAAAGCATTGCGCACTTGGCCCGCACCCAGAGCGACGATCTGCTCAAAACGCTTCAGGCCGGCTTCAAATACATCGAAACGGAATCCTTCGAAAGTACGTTTCAGGGCCTGTTCTCCGAGATCAACCTGGCTTCCGACAAGCTGGGGCGAACCTACGCTGATCGTAACGCTAAGCTCTGCACGGTCATCCAGAAAATCGCCGATGGGCTCGCGGAGTTTTCAACACAAATCGATGCGCTGGGCGATGCCTATGAATACTTGATCGGCCAATTTGCTGCCGGATCCGGCAAAAAAGCGGGTGAGTTCTACACCCCGCAACAAATTTCGAGTATTCTTTCTGGAATAGTTATTCTCGACAGCCAGGAACCGAGCACCGGCACCAAGAAAAGGTTGGAGAGTGTCATGGACTTCGCCTGCGGCTCCGGTTCATTGCTGCTGAATGTGCGTAAGGAGCTGAACAAGGCCGGCGGCACCATCGGCAAGATCTACGGGCAGGAAAATAACATCACCACCTTCAACCTCGCCCGCATGAACATGCTGCTGCATGGGGTGAAGGACACGGAATTCGAGATCTTCCATGGCGACACCCTCTTTAACGAGTGGGACATGCTGCGCGATGCCAACCCGGCCAAGAAGCCGAGTTTTGATGCCATCGTCGCCAATCCTCCCTTCAGCTACCGCTGGGAACCCACCGATGCCATGGCCGACGACGTGCGCTTCAAAAGCCACGGCCTCGCCCCCAAGTCCGCCGCCGATTTCGCCTTCCTCCTGCACGGCTTCCACTACCTCAAAGACGAAGGCGTGATGGCGATCATCCTGCCCCACGGCGTGCTGTTCCGTGGTGGCGCCGAAAAACACATCCGCACCAAGCTGCTCGAGGACGGCCACATCGATACCGTGATCGGCCTGCCCGCCAATCTCTTCTATTCCACCGGCATCCCGGTGTGCATTCTGGTTCTCAAGAAATGTAAGAAACCCGATGACGTGCTGTTCATCAACGCCGCCGAGCACTTCGTGAAAGGCAAACGCCAGAACCAACTGAGCCAAGAGCACATCACCAAGATCATCGATACCTATCAGCACCGTAAAGAAGAGCCCCGCTACTCCCGCCGAGTGGCGATGGCAGAGATCACAAAAAACGACTTCAACCTCAACATCTCCCGCTACATCAGCACGGCAACCGCAGAGGAGGAGATCGATCTACAAGCGGTTAACTCCGAGCTAGGTGCCATAGAACAAGCTATTTCTGCTGCCCGAGATAAGCATAATGGCTTTCTCAAGGAATTGGGACTGCCTCTCTTGCCGTGAGTGTTTTTATTGCCGCGTATCTGGAGCTTTGTTGGCCACTTTCCAGTTATCTCTTTATCCTTTAGATCCTTTTATCGTGTCCCTTGATCAAATCAGGCCCAACCGGCCCCAATGACCACCTCTCCCCCCCGCTGCGGCGTCCTGCTACTGCACGGCTTCACCGGCAACCCCGACACCATGCGACCCCTGCAGGCGCCCCTGGAGGCCCTCGGGGTGGAGGTATCCCTGCCGCTGCTGCGGGGCCACGAGGCCGCTTCGCCGCAAGCGTTGCAGGGCGTCACCTGGGCTGACTGGCTGGCGGATGGATCCGCAGCCCTGGCGGAACTGGCCACTCGCGTGGATCGGGTGATATTGATCGGCCACAGCATGGGCGCTTTGGTGGCCCTGCAACTGGCGGCCGACCAGGGCAACTGCGGCGACCAGCTCGACAGCCTGGTGCTGCTGGCCACACCGCTGCAGCTGGCCTCCCCATTGGCCCCCGGCCGGCCCCTGGCCTGGCTCCGGCCCCTGCTGGGCCGGCTGCTGCGCCGCTGGCCCCTGCCCAAGCTCTACACCGACCCCCAGCTTGGCCATGACGACAGCAGCTACCCCTGGGCGCCGATGGGGGCCCTGCTCTCGTTGCTGGCCTTCGTGTCAGCCACCAGCCAGCGGCTGCACCAGGTATCCCTCCCCGCCCTGATCCTGCAGAGCCATGGCGATGCAACCGTGCAGGATGCCAGCGCCGTAACCCTGTTGAGCGGCCTGGGCACGCCAGCCGCTGACAAGCGCATCGTCTGGTTGCAGAACTCGGGCCATGAGCTGTTGCAAGACGTGGACCGCGTTGCGGTGATTGAGGCGGTGGTGGGATTTGTGGGGGGGAGGGTGCAAAGGCAAAGGGCCCTGAACTCCACTTGATGGCATTAAAATCTGATCCACCTCATTCCAGCTAGCAAGATGCAAGTTAAAACCAGCGCCGATTTAGCAGCCTATGACAAGAATGGGAGGCTAGCACTCGTCGTAGAAATAAAGAGTCGTCAACATACTTCTGCTGACTGGGCAGCACGAATGCGTGGAAACCTTTTCGCCCATGGCATCGTGCCCAAAAGTGAATATTTCATGCTTGCAATGCCCGATAATATATACTTATGGCATGAAAATGGAGCTGACAGCGAGACTTCCGAGCCTGATTTTGTTATCAATACAAAGCCATTATTTCAAAGATATCTAGATCCGGCAATTGTTGACGCAAGCTCTATCAGCGGAAAATCCCTTGAAATCCTAGTCGGTTCATGGATAAATGATTTAATTGCGAGTGGTATTCCAGACAATTTGCCAGAGCCTCAACGTAGCCTGATTGTTGCATCTGGTCTCATCGATGCGATTCAAGGTGGTTATGTGACACAAGAAGAATTCGAATGATATCGGTATATATTGAAACAAACTTTATCCTAGAGCTTGCTTTCTCCCAAGAGCAGGCCGAAAGTTGTCTACAGCTACTTGAGACTTCAGAACAAGGTAAGTCTAGACTGATAATTCCAGCATTTAGCATCGGTGAAAGCTTTGAAACCCTTGTCCGCCGCAGTAAGCAGAGAAAACAATTAGCGGAGACTGTGTCAACCGAACTAAAGCAGCTATCAAGATCATTGTCTTACAGAAGTGAGGTTACAGCCCTTGACTCCATTACAAGACTGCTTATCAGTAGCCTAGAGGATGATAAGAGAAGACTTGATGAGACTCTGGCCAGAATGCTTTCAACTTGTGGAATTATACCCTTGAGCAAAGAAGTTGTAATGAACGCAATGAGTTATCGTGAACTGTTTGGCTTCGGTTACCAAGACTCAATTGTATACTCCTCAGTAATGCATCATCTTGAACTGGGCATAAAAGTAGCAAGCTGCTTCCTAAACCGTAATAGCAAGGACTTTGATGATCCTGATATTACTGAAATGCTTGATAATAAAAACTGTAAGATTCTTTTTAACTTCGATAAGGGGAGAGAATACGTTCGTGGATTGCTCGGAATATGAATTCGTAACTTACCCCCCTAAACCCAATCCAACTCCTCCAGATCACCATGCAACTGCGCCCAAGCCGCCGCCAGCGCCGCCGGCACGGGCCGGCTTTGGTAGTCGCGTTGATCACTGGGCCGGTGCCGCAGCACCGCATTGACGACGATGGCCGGTGCAGAGCCGCGGTTGATCGCCCCATGGGGAACCCCAGGCGGAATGCGCACCCAGGTCGGTTCATCCTCCCGCAGGGTTATGCGGCGCAATCGCCTGTTCTGCAGCACGATCAGATCGAGGCCGCCGCGCAGCACCATCAGCTGATCGGTCTGATGGCGGTGGCAGAACAATTCCGCCCGGCTGCAAGTAGCCACTTCGGCGATTTGGGTTTCGTCGCTGCACAGGGGCTCCCGGAGGAAGGCCAGGCCTGCACTGGCTCCAGGGCTTGGCAGGATTTCAACAGAGCGGCTCAGGGCCATTACTTTTGCAACAAGTGTTGAAAGGATCGCGGGCCCGTGGATTCCTCAAGCGTGTGATGTGTTACTGAAACGATCCTTCGTGCTTCAATCCAGACAGCCAGGCCAGGGCGCCGCTGCGCCATTCATCGGCTCAACCATTGGCACCACAGGTTTTTTGCCATTCGGCGCCTGGGCCCGTTGCCGTCACCTGTGAGCGGTTCCACACCGTCCGGGGCGGCAATTTGCGGCTGCAGCGGCCTGTGGCAGGAACGATTCCAGTTCTGACCTGGCCTTGGCAGCGGCCCGGGTTCTCGTCGATTTCGGATCGCTGGCCGCCAGCGGCCTTGCCCGTGAGGCAGAATCACTGTTCACCGCATCTACTGATTGGCCCGCCTGGAGGCTCTGCTCTCGCTGCAGCCAGGATCACTGAACCTTCGTCAGCCCCTTGACCAACTGGGCGTTGAACTGGCGACGGAGCTCACCTGGCTGGATCCACGCAATGCCTGCCTGAACCTCGTTGCCGGCCCCAGTGCCCTGCAGGTCCAGGTGCTGTTTGAGCTGCGGGGTCGCGATCAGCTCAGCGTGCTGGTGAACAGCCGTGAGGGCATGTCATCAGGCGCCCCCCTCAGCCGCGCCGTGCTGGAGCAGGTGCTGGATCGCTTGTTGCGCCTTCTGCCCGGCACCTCCCTGGCCTATCGCTCCGATCGCGATGGCCCGATCCGCCAGGGAACCGCCCAGCAGGTCGGCAATACTCCCTATTTGGGGGCGTCGACTTTAGACCACAGAAAAGGAAGCTGATTTCAACGCCAACCCGGAGGTCCGCCTTGAAGGACGTCATCCACACCCCCAGACCTGCCCCCCCGGTCGCCGCTGCTCCCGTCGCCACTGCCCCGGTCGCCGCTGACTGCCTTGGCCGCACCTGCCTGAAATGGAGTGCAGACGTCGAACTCACCTCCATAGATCTCCTTTTGGTCCTGGAGCGCCTGGCCCAAGTCGACCAGCAGGTTTCGGGCCTTTGCCTCGACAGCCTCGATTCCCAGCCCTGTGCCTCGCTCAGCTAAGGACATTGCTGAGTTGGGCCAAGGTTGCTCAGTAATCTGGTGATGGAGGGCTCTCCGCCCCACACCAACCCCCGGCTCTTGAACTGAGGCCAGCCATGGGCCAGCGCCTGATTATTTCCGACAACCGTGATGACCCGGGCAATCCGTTGGTGCTCGATGGTGAGGCCATTGATGCCGCCGCCAAGGACCCTCAGGCGATCGGTAAGTTGATGGTCGATCAGGTGTGGGCGGAGGGCACCGATCCCACTGGCGGGGGCCTCTACTACGAGCGCAGCAGCAACCAGCACCGACGCCTGCAGACCTTTGAAACCGGCAGCGAGGCGATGATGACCGGCGGCTGGGTGCGGGTATTGGTTAGCGCCGAGCAGGTGATCAAGGAGCGGGCCGCCATGGAGCAGGCCGCCAGCCGGGGCCTTGTCAAGATCCACGGCAGCCACCGGGGCGTGCTGCTGGTGGAATTCCTTAATCGGGCCTGGGGCTGAACCGTGGCGATAGCCGCTGCAATTGATGATGCAATCGACGCTGAAACAGCCTGGAAGGCGTTGCTGCTGGCCCGCAATAGCTGGCGCGGTGGCAGCTCTGCGGCGCCTATCCGCATCGCCGCAGGGGAATCAACCCTGTTGGAACTGACACCCGATCGCACCTGGCAATCGTTTGGGACCCCGCTGCAAGCCGACGCCGCCCTGCTGCTCAATCGCTACCTGCCCCTGCTGGCACCGCAGTTGGTGATCGGCCAGCTGGGCCAGAGCCTGGACGGGCGCATCGCCACCGCCAGCGGCCATTCCCACTACGTGACCGGCCCCGAGAGTCTTGTGCATCTGCATCGGCTGCGGGCCCTGGTCGATGCGGTGGTAGTTGGCGCTGGCACCGTGCTCGCCGACGATCCCCAGCTGACGGTGCGCCATTGCCCGGGCCCCAATCCCTTGCGCGTTGTGCTCGATCCGCTGCGCAAATTGCCACCGCATCGGCGTCTGTTCTGCGACGGCCAGGCTCCCACCCTGGTCCTGGCCGCCGTACCAGCTCCAGTACCAGCCGCCGTCCCAGTCCCAGCCCCAGCCCCAGCGGCCAACCGGGCCGAAACTGCGCTGCTGTCTGTCGCAGACGACGGCTCGGGTTTTGCGCCCGCCGAGGTGCTTTCCCTGCTGGCAGCCCGCGGTGCCCATCGCATATTGGTGGAGGGCGGCGGCATCACCGTTTCACGCTTTCTGGCGGCCGGCGCCCTCGATTGGCTCCATGTCGTCGTGGCTCCGATGTTGATCGGCTCCGGCCGCCCCGGACTCAGCCTGCCCGCCATCGACCATCTCGATCAAGCGCTGCGGCCGGCACACCGCCGCGAAAGCCTCGGCGAAGATGTGCTGTACGAACTGCAGCTCCGCTAACCATGGCGCAGGCATTTTGGATCGTCGCCCCGGGCCAGGGCGCATTGCGGCCGGTGCAGCTGCCGCCAATCGGGCCAGAGAGTTTGACCCCAGACAGTTTGACTGCGGACAGCCTGACCATCGAGATGCTCGCCAGTGGCATCAGCCGGGGCACCGAGCGGCTCGTGCTGGCAGGACGGGTGCCGCCCAGTGAATACGAGCGCATGCGCTGCCCTTTCCAGGAGGGCCATTTCCCCTTTCCGGTCAAATATGGCTATAGCGCCGTGGGTCGCATTGCAGGGGGGCCGCGCTCGGGCGAACGGGTGTTCGTGCTGCATCCGCACCAAGATCGCTTTGTCGTACCGGCCGCCTGGGCCAATCCCATCCCCCCTGGCGTGCCCGATGGGCGCGCCACCCTGGCGGCCAACATGGAGACCGCCCTCAACGCCCTCTGGGATGCCGAGCTGGTGGCCGGCGAG
>CAMDWF010000069.1 GCA_945878795.1 Synechococcus sp. UW140 | reverse complement strand
TGGGGGCTTGGGCGGGAATCCGGGGCTGACGCGGCGCAGGCTTGCCAGTTCCGGTCATGGCCTCAGGGGGGCTGGGTGAACCGCCACTGTAAAGACCCCCCATGCGCACCCCAGCTGATGTCCCCTGCCCCCGAGCGCCGGCTCGACTGCTTGCCATGGCCTGAAATCGCCCAGCTGGCCCAAAGAAAGGGCAGCACCGTTCTCTGGCCCTTGGGGTCCACGGAACAACACGGCCCCCACCTGCCCTTGGGCACCGATGCCCTCTTTGCCGACCGGGTGGCCGATGCGGTGCTGGCCCGGCTGGATGGAGATTTGCCCATAGTGCGCTTGCCCTTGCAAAGCCTGGGGTTCTCCCCAGAGCATCGGGGCTTTCCAGGCACCATCAGCCTGCCGGCCCAGCTGTTGCTGGGCCTGGTGGAGGCGGTGGGCCGGGACCTGCAAGCCGCCGGCTTCCAACGGCTGGTGTTGCTGAATGCCCATGGGGGGCAGATAGCCCTGCTGGAAACGGCGGCACGCCAGCTCCATGCCGACTGCCCGGATCTGGCCGTGTTGCCCTGTTTTATCTGGAAGGGTCCGGAGGGATTGGGGTCGTTGATTCCCGAACCGGAGCGCAGCGAGGGGTTGCATGCAGGCCTGGCTGAGACCAGCCTGATGTTGCACCTCGCCCCCGAGCGGACCCGCGCCAGCCGCGAGCCCGATGGGCTTGGGGTCGAGGCGGCCGCCCCGCCGGGATGGAGCCTGGAGCGGGCGGCCCCCTGTGCCTGGCTGACGGCGGAGATCAGCCGCAGTGGCGTGATCGGGGATCCCCGGGGGGCCTCCCCATCCCTGGGGGCTGATTTGTTTGAGCGGCTGGTGGCGGGCTGGTGCTCAAGGCTTGATGGCTTGCTGCGCAGTGAGTGGCCACCAAAGGCAACCCGGGGGTGATTACAGTTACAGACTCATCACCTACGGGCCCATGCCGATCCTCGAACCCAACTCTTCTGCCGCAGTGGCCAGCCGGGTTGATGGTGAGGAGCTGCCAGATTTCACGACGGCCCAGTACAAAGATGCCTACAGCCGCATCAACGCCATCGTGATTGAGGGGGAACAGGAAGCCCATGACAACTACATTTCTATTGGCACCCTCATCCCTGATCAGGCCGAGGAGCTGGCCCGGCTGGCCCGCATGGAGATGAAGCACCTCAAGGGCTTCACCGCTTGCGCCGCCAACCTTGGGGTTGAGGCCGATATGGACTTTGCCCGGGAATTCTTCACACCCTTGCGAGAGAACTTTCAGCAGGCTTTGGCCGAGGGCAAAGTGGTCACTTGCCTGCTGATCCAAGCGCTATTAATCGAAGCTTTCGCCATATCCGCCTATCACATTTATATCCCCGTATCCGATCCTTTTGCCCGCAAGATCACCGAATCCGTCGTTCAAGACGAATACACCCACCTTAACTATGGCCAAGAGTGGCTCAAGGCCCATCTGCACGAGTGCCGTGAGGAGCTGCAGGAAGCCAACCGCGCCAATCTGCCCCACGTGCGTCGCATGCTGGATCGGGTCGCCGCCGATGCCGCTGCTTTAGGCATGGCCAAGGAAGATTTGATCGAAGATTTTCTAATTGCTTACCAAGAGTCCCTCACCCAGATTGGCTTTAGCTCTAAAGAGATTGCCCGCCTGGCTGCCGCCGCCTTAGTTGGTTGAGCTTCGACCGCTGACCCCCATGGCAGGATGGAGGGCTGGCAACAGTTCTACTGTCACCAGCCGCCTCATCCTTCAAGACCGCCCATGTTCGGCCTCATCGGTCACTCCACCAATCTTGAAGAGGCGCGCAACAAGGCCCGCTTGCTTGGCTACGAGGAGTACGCCAGGGGCGATTTGGATATGTGGTGCAGCGCTCCCCCCCAACTCGTCGAACGCATCACGGTTACCAGCCCGACGGGCAAGCAAATTGAGGGGGCCTATATCGATTCGGTGTTTGTTCCCGAAATGCTTGGGCGCTTCAAAACCGCCCGCCGCAAGGTTCTCAATGCCATGGAACTGGCCCAGAAAAGTGGTCTCGATATCACCGCCCTGGGGGGGTTCACATCGATCATTTTCGAGAATTTCAACCTGTTGCAACAGCAGCACATTCGCAACACCACCCTCGACTGGCAGCTTTTCAGCACCGGCAACACCCATACGGCTTGGGTTATTTGTCGCCAGGTCGAAACCATCGCCCCCAGCATCGGCATTGATTTGGCCAAGGCGTCCGTAGCGGTGGTCGGGGCCACGGGCGATATCGGTAGTGCGGTCTGCAGCTGGTTGAGCCAGCGCACGGGGGTAGCAGAGTTGTTGTTGGTGGCCCGTCAGCAGGCCCCCCTTGAGGCTCTGCAGCTTCAACTCGGGGGCGGGCGCATTCTTCCCCTGGAGGAGGCCTTGACCCAGGCCGATGTCGTCGTCTGGGTGGCGAGTCTTCCCCAGACCCTCAGCATCGACCGGGAAAGTCTGCACCGTCCCTGCCTGATGGTGGATGGGGGCTATCCCAAGAACCTTGACAGCAAGGTGGCTAGCGACGGAATTCATGTCATCAAGGGTGGCATCGTCGAATTTGGCAGTGATATCGGCTGGCAGATGATGGCGGTAGCCGAAATGACGAATCCCCAGCGCCAGATGTTTGCCTGTTTCGCCGAGGCCATGCTCCTCGATTTCGAAGACCACCACACGAATTTCAGTTGGGGTCGCAACAACATCAGTTTGGAGCGCATGGAGTGGATCGGCGCCGCTTCCGTTCGCCATGGTTTCCAACCCCTGGGGCTGGAGGAAAGCCAGGCCCGCCTTGTCAACGTCTAAGGCTCCATTTTTTCAAGTGCCTTCCTAATTTTTGATCCCATGGCTCGCCGCGCCCTTCTGGAATTTGAGAAACCGCTGGTCGAGCTGGAGGAACAGATCGAGCAGATTCGGCAGTTGGCCAGGGATTCAGAAGTGGATGTCAGCCAGCAGATCCTGCAACTCGAAACCCTGGCGGCCCGTCGCCGGGAGGAGATCTTCAGCCACCTGACCCCAGCACAAAAAATTCAGGTGGCCCGCCACCCCCAACGACCCAGTTGCCTCGATTACATCCAGCTCATCAGCGATTCCTGGATCGAGTTGCATGGTGATCGCTGTGGTTCTGATGACCGGGCCCTCGTCGGCGGCATCGGCCGGATCGGGGACCAGGCCGTGGTGATGCTGGGTCACCAGAAGGGCAGGGATACGAAGGAAAACGTGGCCCGTAACTTTGGCATGGCTTCGCCGGGTGGCTATCGCAAAGCCCTGAGGTTGATGGAGCACGCCGACCGTTTCGGCTTGCCCATTCTCACTTTCATCGATACGCCAGGGGCCTATGCCGGTGTTCTGGCGGAAGAGCAGGGTCAGGGAGAGGCCATTGCCGTAAATCTGAGGGAGATGTTCCGGCTGGAGGTGCCGATCATTGCCACGGTGATTGGCGAGGGAGGCTCCGGTGGCGCCCTCGGCATTGGTGTGGCCGATCGCTTGCTGATGTTCGAGCACAGCGTCTATACCGTGGCCAGTCCGGAGGCCTGTGCCTCGATTCTCTGGCGAGATGCGGCCAAGGCGCCCGTGGCCGCCGAAGCCTTGAGAATTACGGCGGCCGATCTTTTGCGTCTCGGTCTGATTGATGTTGTTCTTAACGAACCCTGCGGCGGCAACCACTGGGCGCCCCTCCAAGCTGCCGAATCGCTGCAAGCAGCCCTTGCTCTGCAGTTGTCCGAGTTGTTAGCCCTGCCCGTTGCCGACCTCGTTGCTGAGCGCTATCGCAAGTATCGGGCCATTGGCCGCTTCATCGAAGGGGTGGGGGCTGACGACCCGCTGGGTCCCTAGGCAGCAGTGGGCGGGGCCGGGCCTGGGGCCTGGTTCGGAGACCCCTCCCCCCAGCCTCTTCCGGACGACCACATTTCTTGCGAAGCCGTGCCATGCTTTGGAATGACCTGGCACTCTCAAGCCATTTTCTTTTGGCCTAACTGCACAAGATCAGGACATCAATCAATGTCTATGCCTGCAGCTGGCCACATCCGATAAAACCCATGACATCGACGCTCCCCTCCAACCCATCCAGTCGGCAGGAGAATTCTGACTCCTTGCTGATTCCCGTCAGCCAGAGAATCAAGAATCGCCTTCAGCTGCAAGGGGTTCCCTTTCTTGCTAACGACAATATTTCTGAATACATCGAGGCTGGAGAACTTGAGCATCTTGAGATTGAGGTTGCCGGCAAAGTGCGTGAGATGTTAAAAAGTCTTGTGATCGATGTCGATAACGATCACAATACGGAAGAAACGGCCGAGCGCGTCGCTCGCATGTATCTCCAGGAGGTATTCAAGGGCCGTTACCTACCCCAGCCCAAGGTGGCCAGTTTCCCTAATGTTAAGGACCTGGATGAAATTTATACCGTCGGACCCATCAGCGTCCGCTCCGCCTGTTCCCATCACCTTGTACCGATTATGGGAAATTGCTGGATAGGTATTAAGCCCGGCGAGCAGGTCATCGGCATCTCCAAATTTTCACGAATCGCCGACTGGGTTTTTTCCAGGCCCCACATCCAGGAGGAGGCCGTGATTATCCTCGCCGATGAGATTGAAGCGCTGTGCAAGCCCCAGGGGCTGGCCATTCTGCTCAAAGCTCAGCACTACTGCATGAAGTGGCGCGGCGTGAAAGAACCCCAAACCAGCATGGTCAACTCGGTGGTTCGTGGCGATTTTCGTAGTGATCCCAGTCTCAAACAGGAATTCTTCGAGCTTGTCAAGCAGCAGGAATCAATCATCGGTTATTGAATCGGCTGTGTACCCATAGTGATTAATGGTTCTAACCAGGTCCGCAACCCGCTTGAGATCCTTGTCTCCGGGGCTTTTCTCGACGGCGCTGGAGACATCCAGGCCGTTGGGGCGCACCTGGGAGAGAATTTCTGGCAATGCATCACTGGCAATTCCACCCGCCAGCCACCACGGCACCGCAGGCTCAAACCCCCGCAGCCATTCCAGGGGCAGTCTTTGTCCCGTACCCCCGAGTTGGTCGGCCGCCCAGGCATCCAGCAGCAAGCCATCGACATGGTGGGCGTAGAGGGCGGCCCGGGTCAGGTCGGCGGGCTCGCGCAGCCTCAGGGCTTTCCAGACCTTTACCCCCAAGCAATGGCGCAATTCCTGGCAGCGCTCCGGACTTTCCTGGCCGTGGAGCTGCAGG
The DNA here is from genome assembly GCA_945878795.1 of Synechococcus sp. UW140. Classification (GTDB taxonomy): domain Bacteria; phylum Cyanobacteriota; class Cyanobacteriia; order PCC-6307; family Cyanobiaceae; genus Cyanobium. The sequence continues at coordinate 4,132 of CAMDWF010000069.1, read as the reverse complement.
ATGTCATGGCCCTGGCCGCTGCCGAGCCACTTCAGATCATCTGCCTGGGGATCGGCCACCACCACTACCCCATGGCAGGCGGGGCTGGCGGTTTTGGCCGCCAAAAACAGCTCGGCCCGCTGCTCCGGCAGCACAAACCTCGGCGAGGTCTGCACCGCGATCACCCCAATCGCCGCCACACCCATGCCAGCGATGGCGGCAGCCTGGTCGGGTTGACGCAGGCCGCAGATTTTCAACAGCGGCAAGCGCCTCTGGCGAAGATGGAAACCTTTATAGGTCTGCCGATGACTCTCTCCCCGCACGATCACCATGGCTGAAGGTTGGCAGATCGCCCGTCTTTGGGGCATTCCCCTGCGTATTCAGCCCAGTTGGCTGGTCATCCTGCTGCTCAGCACGATGGCGTTTGAGCGCAGTTATCGCCCTGTTGGCAGCGGTGGCGACCTGATGATTTGGGGCCTGGCCTTGCTGACGGCGTTGTTGCTGTTCGTTTCGGTGCTTTTGCATGAGCTGGGCCATTCCCTCGTCGCCCTTAGCCAGGGGGTGAAGGTGCGCAGCATCACCCTGTTTTTGTTGGGCGGTGTTGCCAGCGTGGATCGTGAATGTGCCACGCCCATGGGGGCGGCGCTGGTGGCGGCAGCGGGTCCCGCCGTCAGCCTGGCCCTGGCCTGCCTCTTTTGGGCTCTGCGGGCCCCGGCGGGCCAGCTAGCGCCTGGCTTAGGCGAGATGGTGCTGCAACTGGGTTGGCTAAATTTGACCCTGGCCCTTTTCAACCTGCTTCCCGGTCTCCCCCTTGATGGCGGTCTGCTGCTCAAGGCTTTGGTGTGGCAGATCAGCGGCAGCCAACGCCGTGGGATCCAGGTGGCCAATGGCTGCGGCCGATTCCTGTCCTTGATGGCTTTGGGCCTGGGCACCTGGATGCTGCTCAAAGGCAATGGGGGGTCGGGCCTCTGGCTGTTGGTGCTCGGCTGGTTCGGCCTGGGAGCCGCCAGTAGACAGGCCCAGCTCCTGCGCCTCCAGACCGTGTTGAAGGAAGGGCGGGTCGCCGATGCCAGCCGCCGCCGTTTTCGGGTGGTCGAGGCCAGCGGCAGCCTGCGCCAATTGAGTCAGCAGCGACTCCAGGGAGGTGAGCCTGAGGTAGCCGATCCTGCGGTAGCCAGTACGGCGGTTCCCGCTGCTGCTGAAATCCCAGGCCTGCCCCCCTGGATCCTGGTGTGTGACCGGGGCCGCTGGCAGGGGGTCATCGACGATGGGCCCCTGCAAGCCCTACCCGTCCAGCGCTGGGACGGCGAACGCATCGGTGACCATGCCCAACCCCTGGGCACCCTGCCCTCCATCCCCGAGCAGGCGCCCCTCTGGCAGGCGGTCCTGCGGCTGGATGACCCTGAAGTCAGCCGGCTGCTGGTGCTGAGCCCGGCGGGCCTGCCTACGGGCACCCTCGAGCGTCCCGACCTGGCTGAGGTGGTCCTCAGCCGGCTTGGGGTGCGCTTGCCTCCCCCTTTGCTGGCCTGGGCCCGACGCCACAATGCCTATCCCAAGGGTCTGGCCCTGGCCCAGGTGGCCCGCTCGATGCTGAGCAGCGGCGAGGTTCAGGTCACTGAGGCGCCTACCACTTGATAGGCGGGGCGCTGGGCGGCGATGGCTTCCCATGGCACTGCGGCCTGCTCCAGCGTCACCAGTTCCACGCCCTGGTCCGCTTCGGCCTGGGGCAGGTGCAGCCGGGCCTGGGCCACCAGCAGGCTGATCAGCTCCGCCGTTGTCACCGGTAGATCGGGCAGAACGGGGGGATCGACGCCAAAGAGCTCGCGCCAAAGGGCCCTCTGGGGCTGGATCAAGATGCTGCCGTGCTGCAGCAGGGCACCGCGGCGCCAGAGCTGGGCGCTGCCGATGCGCTTGCTGCCATCGGCATGGACCAGGTCAGCGGCGGTGCTGGTGGCGAAGCAACTGTCCCGATCGCGATTGATGGCGGCCTCACCAAATCCCAGGGGCAGATCGATGGCAGCGAATCCCCGCTGCAGCCACCGGCAGGCCCGCCGATAGGCCTCGGCCCGCTGGGGGGGTGGCGAGGGCCAGATCAGGGCATAGGTGAGATCGCCCCCGTGCAGGACGGCCCGGCCGCCGCTGGGGCGGCGCACCAGATCAATCACCCCCGCGGCCGCCAGCTCCAGCCAATGGGCCGGCAGGCGTTGCTGATGGAAACCCAGCGAGAGGGTGGGTCGCGGCCATTGGTAGAACCGCAGCGTGCCCGCCAGGGCGGCTGGCAAGCACCCCGCTGCTAGCTCTGCCTCGCTGGTGGCGGCCCTGGTCGCCATGGCGTTGTCCAACAACCAGTTGTCGATGGCCATGGGCCAGGTCCCCTCCAGCCGGCTGGGCGCCAGCCAACCCACCTGGGGCCGCGGCCCCCCCCCGGCAGGGGAGCATGGGGGGCCTCCTGGGCTAGTGGACCGGTGGGCCACGCCGTCAGGCTCCGCTGAGGGCCGCCCAGAACGAAGGCGCCAACTCAAAACCGAGCACGGCCGCCATCTGGCCCAGGCCCTGGCGGCAATCCAGACCCTCTGCCCGGGCCCAGTGGTCCAACAGGAAAAGCCGATGGCTGATCCACAGTTCGAGGCTGTCGGGGGCAAAGCGAATGCCCTCGGTGCGGCTGAAGCTGTGGGGCAGCAGCATGGCCACATGGCGTGTCAGGGTTCCCTGGCTCCGCTCCAGCACCAGGGGCAACCAGGGATACAAAGCATCGGCCCTGAGGCACCACAAGCGCACTTCGGGGATTTCGGAGAGCTCGCGGGGATCTTCGGCCGGCCGGGGCCACTCCAGGTCGAGGGGCACCTGGCCGGAGAGGGCCAGTAGCTCCCGGGCCGACCGTTGGGCCAGGGGCGAGAGGCTGGTGAGGTCGAGGGCCCCGATTTCGAGGGCCGTGGCCCGGGGGGCGGGGGGGGGCGATGCCATCAAGAGCTGTGACAGGGCCTCGGCTAAGGCTGGACCGTAGCTAGCTAAGGCCGAAGAATGGGGCGGTCCGTTTTTATCTGCAAGACATGGTCACCTCGCTCACCCAGACCCAAATCCTGATCGCCTTGATAGTGGCCGCCCACGCCGGGGTGCTTGCCGTTCGGCTCAGCTTCAGTCTTTACAAAGCCTGAGGTCGGAGGCCTTGGCAATGGGGCCCGGGCCCGCTAGAAGCGGTCCCTTATGACCCCAGGCCCCTCCGGTGCGATCCAGATCCCCCCAATCCCCCGATTCCGCCCCTGAGTCCCGTCGCCGTTCGGGTCGTTCCTCCGCCAGCGAACACCCCCGTCCCGCCGGCACCGCCTCCCGACAACGGGCCCGCCAGGCAGGCGGCGCCAATGCCACCTCCGCCGGGGCCCCCAGGCCCAGGGCGGAGGTGGGGGCGGCCCACCTGGGCAAGCAGGATCTGCTTTGCAGCCTGATTGGCCTTGGCGTCAAGGTTGGGCTGGTGATGGTCACAGGCGTCAGCCTGGTCCGCGTCGCGTCGGCCTACCAGGCCCGCATGGACCGGCAGGGCGAGCTGGCGGCTGTGCTCCAGATCGAGACCGCCCAACTCACCAAAGCCCAGCAACGCTTCGACCGTCTGTTCCTGGTGTCTGGGGAGAAGACCCTGGCCCGGGAACAGAGCCAGTGGATTGCCCCCAACCGCCTGCGGGTGGTCTGGCAGGCCCCTGCTGCCACCAACAAGGCCCCTGCTGCCCCCGCCAAGACCCTCGACAACGCCACGGATCCCGCCGCCCCCCAGCTAGCGCCAGGGCCCCTGGCCTCCGCCAAGACGGCCGCCACGGCGCCAGCTACCGGGACGGTTGGGCTGGCTCGGCCAGGCGATTTCGGCGGCCATTGAGCTTGCTGCCGGGCCTCGCTGGGGTCCGGTTCCACGGACCGCTTTTCGCCCCTTCAAATTTCCTCCATGCCTCCGATCTCCGGTGAGCAAACCGCTCCTTTGGCGGCCCCGGTCCCCCCTGGGGCCAGCATTCCCGGCACGGTGTTGATCACTGGGGCCTCCTCGGGGGTTGGTTTGTTTGCGACCCAGGCCTTGGTGAACCGCGGTTGGCACGTGCTGATGGCTTGCCGCGATACGGCTAAAGCCCGCCGGGCCCAACAGGCCCTGGCCATACCTGACGCAGCCGTC
>CAMDWF010000068.1 GCA_945878795.1 Synechococcus sp. UW140 | reverse complement strand
GCTTGTGGTTGACGTTCCAACCCTCGATTCGCAGACGCCTGTAAACCAGTCGCCTACCCCAGCGAATGTGGCGCCGGGCCAGCTCTCGAATCCGCTGTCTGAGCTTGTGCTCCTCGATGTCTGCCACCGGCACTGGCCGTCGTTGGGTGGTGCGGTTTTGGCCGGCTAGACGGCAGGCACGGCGCTGGGAAGCCCGGAATCGATCCTGCAGAACCACGACAGCTCTGCCGCACCGCCAGGTGCGCTTTGCAGCGCAACGACGTTCCGGGCTCAAAAGTTTCCCATCGCACCGCAAGGTGCGCCTCACGGCGCAACAAGCTCTTTGAGCATGGCCTTGTCGAGTTCTGCCTCAGCAAGTAAACGCTTCTGTCGAGAGTTCTCCTGTTCCAGCTCCTTGAGCCGCTTGGCTTCCGTGGCTTATGGCCTCCGGCCGACTTCGTCTACATGCCTCCGTAGAGATGCTGCCAACGGTGGTAGGTGGCAGCAGATACCTCCAGAGCTCGGCATACATCGGCAACTGTTTGGCCTTGGTTGAGCAGTTGCTCGGCACTGCGCAGCTTGCGGATGATCTGCTCGGGGTTGTGGCGTTTGCGTTTCATGGGGCTTCTCCTGGCCAAGTCTGGCCGATAGGGAAGCTCTCATAAGGGCTGGTTCAGTTTTTGAGGTCCACGTCAACCGCGCTTGAGGAAATTGGGCGGCATTATCCCGAAGGCCCCATCGTGCGCATGTTCAAGAATCAGCACTAAAGATCCTCCGATTTAAAGCCGGCCTCTTGGCGTGTTACTGGTTTTCTATATTTGTTTCCCACCAAACCTGGAAACGTTGGACGTGACCTCCGCGTGACAGAGAAACTCCTCCAGCCTCGGCTTCTGCCGCCACAACAGGCGTCTGCGCCTCGTGGTGTGATCCCTGCCGGCGCGGCGGCGCCTTGAGGGTTGGTGAAGCCCAGCAGTGGCCCTTCAATCGCTGCCGCCATTAAGATTGGAGCAACGACTTCGGCCCAGCCCATGGCCTTGGCGCCCCCAGCCGCAATCGCCCAGCCCCCTGGGATTGAGCCGGCGCCGCTGCTGTTGCCCTGGGATTTGCAGCTGACACCGGCGCAGTTCGAACGGGTCTGCCAGGTCAATCCGGAGGCGGTGCTGGAGCTCACGGCTGAAGGCCATCTGATTGTCATGACGCCAACCGGAGGGGAAACCAGCAGCCGCAATGGCCAGCTTCTATTTCAGCTGCAGGTTTTCTGCAAGCGGCACAAAGGCTGGCGACTATTCGACAGCTCAGGCGGCTTCCGCCTGCCGGATGGCTCCGTGCTCAGCCCCGATGCCGCCCTTGTGCTTGAAGATCGCTGGCAGACCCTCAGTCCCGAACAACGCCGCAGCTTCCCGCCCCTCTGCCCCGATTTAGTGGTGGAGCTAGTCAGTCCCAGCGACGAAGGTCCCAGAGGCATCACCGCCCTGCGCCGCAAGATGGAGCAATACCAGGCCAATGGCGCCTGCCTCGGCTGGCTGCTGCTGCCCCAGGAGCGGGCGGTGGAAATCTGGCGGGTCGGCCAGCAGGGGATGGCGGAGCGGCTGGACAACGCCAGCCGGGTCGATGGCAGCGAGCTGGCGGAGGGGCTGGGGTTGGATTTGGAGGAGATCTGGGCGGTGTGAGGGGAGCCCTGCTCAGGGTTGCCCAGAGCGGATTTTTCCAGCCCAACCTGGAATCAGCCCTTCAGCAACAGCAGCTGGTGGGGAGGGAGGCCCCGTCGCAGTTACGGACGGACCAAAGGTATAGTCTGCCTGCCATGACGACGATAAATATGGAAATCACTATCAGTGGTGAGAAGCAAAGGTGAATCGTTTATCTCAGCAAGTCGAATCAATGCAGCGTCAGCAAGTGAAGCGGGAACATTTTCATAGCGCTTGAACAGTGAGCTGATAGCACCGATCTGCTCCTGAAGCACAAACGGCAATTGAACAACTCCTCGATCGATAAATTGCAAAGCCAATGAAGGATCAAAACCGGAGCGCTTCAGCAAAAAGCAAGTCTCAGCGACCACAGTCTCACAACTGAGTAATGGATGAGCCAAAAAGCCAGAACTGCTCTACGGCCTATCTGTGATGTGTATCGTTGCGACTAAATAGCGCAACCCAAGGGCCAGTATCGAGCAGTGTCGTCATAATCAATTAATTCCGAAGCCAGACAGGTAAGCAGGGTTGGATGATAGATCAGCTGGCCCATCTTCGCAACAGCCCACGAAATCGGCCAACATGTCCACCGCGGATGGTGATGCTGAGCCTTCCATGCCCTGCTCTGAGGTTTGGAGGAACGTGGTCAACGCTCGTCGAACCAATTCAGACTTGCTAAGCCGGCGACGTTGAGCCTGCTCTGTAAGCTGCGCATCAAGGTCTTCGCTCAATTTAAGTGATATCACCGCCATGGCAAGCACCCCGCCGTAAATAGCACCACCCTACCAGCTGCCAGGCGGTATTATGACTCACCTTTGCCGGCCGAGATCGGAATAGGCCCTATGAATCTTCTTATCCCAGCACGATCGGAGAAGCTTGCTCGTTTTTACGATCCTACGAAAGTTCTTGTTCACCCGCTATTAGAAGATTTTTGGGTGCATCAGTCTAGCTTTAGTCAGCGTACAACAGGATTGTTAGACTGTCTCCACCGAACGCTGCCACGCGCAATCACAGTGCTTCAATTTTAACAATCCCACCCTTAATATTATCAACCTGCAATCGATAGTCACAAAGTATAACTAGACTTAGCGGAGATTCTGTCTCTGATTTCGCAATACCGATCGCGCGGTATTGACTATCCCAAATTACGGTTCCAATGTAAAAGTCAAACAGAGTCTGGCTACCATCGCCCAAGGTAGCCATATTAGATGTCCCCCAAAGTATTCCAAGTCGAACGATTGCTTCAGAGGTTAAAGACAGGTGCCCATCGGATCCTGTATAAATTACAGAACTTACAAACTCCTACATCTCATCCGAGTTCCCAGCCACGACAGGAAGAGTCAATTCGCAACGAAAATTTACAATTCCATGGATCATCGATCTATTTTGAGGTTCCGGGAGCTAAAGTTATAGATTGGGTAATGAGCAATCCGAATTGTCCAAGGTTGAGCATCGAGCTGACGCTCGAATAGTCAATCGGTTGCAATCATGACAGTCTCATCGATCTCAATGTCTCAAGTTTAGATGTCGATCGCCACAATTTGGCCCTCGTTACCCACTTCGACTTGTTGCCGAATGCCTGACTCGTAAAGTTCTTGCCCACGGCGCCCTAGTAGTTCGCGCCGCTGCGGCGCTGGTGCACCGCCGTGGTGCCGGCGGGATCGAGCAGGCCGCCGTGGCTCACTTGGGCGTAGAGGATCCAGTGGTCGCCGCATTCCATCCGGGCCGTCACCTGGGCCTCCAGCCAGGCCAGGGCCTCCGGCAGGATCGGTTGGCCGCTGGGGCTGGCTTTGAGTTCCAGACCCGCGAAGCGGTTGGCGCCGGGGGGGAACGGCTGCAGGAACTGGCGCATCGGCCCCGTTCCCCGACCCGCCGCCAGCACATTGAGGGCGAAGCTGTCGCCCACATGCAGCAGGCTCTCCACCGCCCGCTCCCGCGCCACCGCCACCGTGAAGCCCGGCGGGTTGAAGCTGGCCTGGCTCACCCAGCTGGCCACCATCGCCCCACCGATGGCAGCTTCGCCTTCCCCCTTGCGAGTCGTGACCACGCAGAGGGAGCCCACCACCCGGCCCAGCGCCTGCACGGCGGGGTTGCTGCGGCTCTCATCAAGGCCGCCGCCGCCGCTGCGACGCCGGCTGCGGCGCTGGTCGGCCTGCAGCTGGCGGCCCAGGGCGATGCCCGTTTCCTCCAGGGTGCGCAGGGTGGCCGGATCGGGGCTGAACTTCACCCTGATCGGCTCGAAGGCGAAACGGAAGCCGCCATCGCGCAGCTTGCTTTCCAGCAGGTCGATCGCCTCGCCGCTCCAGCCGAAGCTGCCGAACACCCCTACCGGCTGCTCGCGGTCGCCCTCGGCCAGCACCGTGCCCAGGGCCGACACGATCGGTGTGGGGGCGTGGCCCCCCAGGGTGGGGGAGCCGATCAGCAGGGCATCGCCGGTACGGATCGCGGCGATCAGCTGCTCGCTGGGGGCGAACTCGCAGTTGAGGCTTTCCACCCGCACGCCGCTGCGGGCCACCCCCTGGGCCAGGGCATCGGCGATGGCGGCGGTGTTGCCGTAGGCGCTGGCATAAAGGAGCGTGACGGTGAGCCCCGAGCGGCCCTGGCTCTCGCCCCAGCGGCGGTAGTCGGCCAAGAGGCTGCGCCAGCTGGTGGCGATCGCCGGACCATGGCCCGGCGCGATCGTGCGGATCGGCAGTTCATCGAGTCGGTCCACCACCGCCTCCACCTGGCGCGACATCGGCGCCATCAGGCAGTCGAAGTAGTACCTGCGGTCCTCCGCGGTGCTGCTGGGGTTGGCCTCGGCGAAGGTCTCGCCGCAGAGGTGGGATCCAAAGAACTTGCCGCTCATCAGCAGCCCCGTGCTCTCCTCGAAGGCCACCAGGCCACCAGGCCAGCGGGGCGTGGGCACCGGGATCAGGGTGAGGCGGTGACCGCCGGCCAGATCTCGGCTCATCTCCTGCTTCACCACATCGATCGGGGGCAGGGAAGGCAGGACTGGCGCGGCGGCGGCCTCGTCCGCCGTGACTGGGATGACCTGGTAGGGCGCGGGGCCTGGAGCCGCAGCGCCGCCGCTCGCGCCTGAGCCGCCAGTGCCGGAGCCCGGTTTCTGCTGGCTCCATAGATCCTGTAGCAGCCGCGCTCCCGTATTGGAGGCCACCAGCATCAGGGCAGGCCAGCGCTCGGCCAGCTGGCGCAGCAGGGCCACCCGGTTGGGGTTCACATCGCCCACAATCACCTTGAGGGCCGCATCGGCGGGGAGCAGGTTGGCCAGCGCCGCCAGGAATGGCGCGGCGAAGGAGGCCCCGGGGGGGTGGACCAGGACCGGCGGCACCGGCTGGCCCGCGGCGGTACTGCCGGCTGCGATAAGGAAGCTGTTGGCACTGGTGCCCCGCTCCAGGCCGTATTCCACTTCGAAGCGCAGTCGCCGAGGGCTCAGGCCCCGCAGGCAGGTGAGGCCTGGATCGATCGGCAGCACGATCACCGTGCGATCTGTGGCATCGGCAGTGGCGGGGCTGCCCGGGCCGGCCTGCACGTTGATCGTGGCGGCGGTCGGGGCGACCGCGGAAGGATCGGGCATGGCGGGGGCGGCGAAGGGGGGGGAGGCGGCCATCAGTAGTGGTTGCCCACCTTGCGGTGGTGACCGGCGGTGCTGGTTGTGGTGTCCGCCACGTTGCCCTCCTCGACCACGGCGTAGATGATCCAGTGGTCGGGCCCCTCCAGCCGCTGGGCAACGCGGCAGCCCAGGTAGGCGAGGGCATCCCCCAGCACGGGCCCGCCGGCCGCCACGCCATCGAGGGTTGCAACGCCGGCAAAACGGTCGGCACCGGGGGGGAAGCGGCGCAGGAAGTGGCGCAGCAGCTCCTGGTGGTTGTCCTCCCGCAGCACGTTGAGCACGAAGCGGTCGCCGACCTGCATCAGGGCCTCAATGGCCCGATCCTTCGCCACCGCCACCGTGAGGCCCGGCGGCTCGAAGCTGGCCTGGCTGACCCAGCTCGCCACCATGGCGCCGCTGCGCAGGGATTCGCCTTCCCCCTGCCGCGCCGTGACCACATAGAGACCGCCGGAAAGCCGGCCCAGGGCCTTGTCGAGGTCTCCATCGAGGCTCTTCATCGCCGCGATCGTTTTCTCGCGGGTGAGCAGCTGGCCCAGGTCGGTGCCGGCTTCCTCGCAGCGCTGGTAATCGTCGGCTGAGGGCACCTGGCGGATGCGCAGCGGCTCAAAAGCCTGCTTCTGGCCCAGACCCCGCAGCTGGGCGGCCACGGTGTCGATCGCCTCGTCATTGCCGCCGTAGGCGTCGTAGCAGGCCACCCACTGTCCTGTCTGCAGGGCAGCTAGCAGGGTGCCGATCGAGGCCTGCAACTCCGCATCGGGCTGGGCAGGCCAGGTGGGCACCACCACGGAGCTGGCCTCTCCCACCAGGGCTGCCAGCTCCTGGGTATCGGTGGCGCGCAGGTCAACGAGCTGCACCTGGGCATCGGCCTTGCCGATGCCGCGGGCGATCGCCTGGCTGATCCGGTCGCAGAAGCCGTATTGGCTCAGATAACAAACCGCCGCGTAGGCCTCCCCCTTGCTGCGGCCGGTGCTCCAGTCGCGGTAATCGCCCAGCCAGAGACCGAGGTGGTGGCGCAGCAGGGGGCCGTGGCCCACGGCGATCGTATTAATCGCCGGCAGGGCATCCATCCGCTTGATCGCCTGGAGCACGCTGCGGGCGTTGGGGCCCATCAGGCAGTCGTAGTAGAAGCGGAAATCGGGGGCGATGGCGCCGGGATCACTGTCGAACAACTCCTCACTGCAGTAGTGCAGGCCGAAGGCATCGCAGGTGTAGAGGATGCCGGTGCCGTGGTCGAAGGAGAAGATCGTGTCGGGCCAGTGCAGGTTGGGGGCACTAAGAAATTCGAAGCGGTGGGCCACGCCGCTTTTGGGGTTGGTGCCCAGATCCAGCTCCTCGCCGCTCTTCACGGCGCGGGAGCGGAAGGGCCGGTGCACCTGGTTTTCTAGGAACTGGATCGCTACCTTTGAGCCCACGATCTCAATCTCGGGGTTGAGGTCAATCAGGTGACGGATCAAGCCGGAGTGGTCCGGTTCGGTGTGGCTCACGATCAGATGGTCGATCGTGGTGGGATCGATCTCTTCCTTCAGGAGCGGCAGCCAGGTGGCCTCGAATTTGAGATGGCTTGTGTCGATCAGGGCAATGCGCTCGCCCCGCACCAAAAAGGAGTTGTAAGTAGTGCCGTTGCGGAGGCCAAATTCGATGTCAAAGCGACTGCGATCCCAGTCAAGCGAACGAATCGTGGTTGTATCTGCAGCGATCGTTTCGCTCTGCAGGGTGAGGCGCGGCAATGGTGCCTCCAAGGTGAATGCTGCGCAGGAATCAACGGGTATGGCTGTCATCGGCGTGGACATGCTCGGATTGGGCAGCAACTTTAGGCAGGGCGACAGGTATATGGGTCCGACAGGGGATGGCCCTACCTACAGCCACCACCAGCTCTCGAAACAGGCAGCTTGACCCAAGTGCTGGCCGGAGCCCCCCTGCAGATTCCAAAGCCGGGCCCCCTGAATGCGGAAGCGGCGGCCGTGACGGTTGACGCGAGTTCCGGTGTAGTTGGCGATGGCCCCATGCCGGAGAGCTAGCTCCAAGGAAACCCGTCGGGCCTGCCGCTCCAGCGGCTCTGCGGTCAGCCTGGAGGGCATGCCAACCATGGACGCCCAGGACCGATCCCATAGGCGCAGCGCAGCGGCATTGGCATATGTAAGGCGGGGATCAGCTCCGCCATCATGGGCGAGCACCACGGGCGTTGCTCCAAACAGTTCCTGGGCGGCCTGGCGATCCGGCCAGGTTTCGCTGCCGACCAGGAGCGGCCTGCCAAACAGGCTTTGGTGGCACGCCAAGATCGTGGCAGCGATCCGCAGATTCCCTTCACTGAGCCAGGGGGGCTCGTTAGGGACCACTTAATGCTCCCTGGGCAGGCACCGTTTCGGCGCCAGCAGTCATGGCCCTGGCCATGGCCAGCTGCCCCATGGCCATGCCCTGGGCTTGGAGCCGTTCCAGGAACAAGAGGTTTGCCTCCTCAAAACGGTGATCTTCGGCCAGGGGCAGGGGTCCTGCCCCATCCAGGCCCGATTCCCCTTCAAGGGCTGGTGTAATCACAACCAGATCAGGATCCAGCGGCGCGTCATAGCGCCACCAGCGGCCTGCATCAAGGATGGCTGGATGGGGCGGATGGGGGGCTAGGACGACAGCCTGGTTCGCCCCGGCGCGACGCCTTTCGGCCAACTCCCCCAACAACTGGTCGCGGGTACGGCCGCGCAACTGGAACAGTACAAAGGGGTCCTCACTGAAGCGATCGCCCATGAGATAGTAAACAGCGCTGATATGCTTGCAGGGATTGGCCTTGTCAGGACAACTGCACTCACTTCGCACCTCCTGTAATTTAAACGGGAACAGACGCTTGCCACTGGCGGCGAAAGCCCTCTCAATATCCTGGGGCATGATGCCAGCCAAAAGCTGTGCCGACCAACGAGCCTTCTGGCTGAGGGCCTCAAGTACATATCCCCAGTCCTCATCATTGAGAACATCCAACCATAATTTCACTTTGTAGGGATCCTTTTCCGTCCCCTGCACCCGGGCATGGACCCGGCGACCCTCAAAGCGGATCGAGAGCACGTTGCCCTCCCGCGCATAGGTCCAGGCGCGCTCGAGGCGTTTCTTATAGCGAAACGAATGAATCAGCTCCATCCACTGTTCCACCCACCAAGGCTGTTGGCCCAAGCCCTCCTGACCGAGCTGGGTGGTGATGGATGAGGAGCTGGTCATAACCGGATCGGCGAAACGCCAGCAACGGGCCCGAAGCCGAAATCGGCTAGATGGGCATCATCGCAGCCGGCCTTAATGCTGGCCAAGCCCCTGGCCTGGCAGCTCTGGCAAGGCGGAGAACGACAAAACCACGCCGCGTTGAAGCGGTTCCAGAAAAAAGGGGTGCCGTGGGCAAAGCAAGCACCCAGGAGCCAAACCCAGGCGGCGGAAAGTGAGCAACAGCAAAAACAACCTTGCCGACCAAGTAACAAGCCTGGACCAGGCTGCCATCGTTTTGATGAACCTGCAAACAGGACCAAGGCTTTGAATGCGGGGGGTCAGGCCCAAGGAACCATCAAGAAGCTGCGGCCAAACTCAAGCAACCAGACTGAGAGCCTGAAATTCGGCTAGAAGTAGAATTTATCTCAAGGAAGAGGCTCAGATGCTGGCGTCGATGTAAACTGAGGAAACCAACTTTAACTACAAACTCGTCAGCAGATCAGCCCAATAGACAGACGAATTAGCCTAGTCATAAATTATCCTAGGCATGGAATACCCCAGTATCGACGCCGATGGCCGCCATCAATACGATGAGATGAGCACCAAAATCTCCAAATCGGTGGCTGGGTGCCCTCCACAAGGGCGGGAAGCACCGTGAATTTGACCAAAACCAAAGTAGTACGGCTGGGAATGGCATTAAAATTATATTCTCAAAAGGCCACAAACTTTGACAACATAAACAAACAAATTGATTAAAGTAAATAAATTTTATAAATTTAATTAGGGACTACTGAAACAGCCAAATCGACCGCCGCGCAGCTTGTTTCAGGCATTGAGATCCGATAAACTGACGACGAATAGGGCAATTGACGGTTGCTGTAACTGCTGATCGCTGCAT
>CAMDWF010000067.1 GCA_945878795.1 Synechococcus sp. UW140 | reverse complement strand
CAGGAGGTCTCCGGGTCACCGCACCGGGGGGCACCGTCACCACCTTGACCTTCCTGGCGGATGGCAGGTTCCTCTTTGCCGCCTCCTGCCAGGAGACCGCCTCAGGCACTTGGCAATTCTGGCCTGACGGCACTCTGGAACTGGGCTGTTCTGCGGGGGACTCCAAAGTCAGTGAGCGGATCTGGTTCGCCAAGCCCAATCTGCGTCTGCGCAGCAGCCTGGCCCACCGGGCAGATGGGGAACCGGGACGGGCCAGCTTCAGTACGGAGATTCGCCGCGTCAGTCGCCCGCCTTCCCAGGCGTTGTGAGGTTGTTTCGCTGATGCGACTGGATGTCGTCAGTCTGTTGCCGGAGGCTTTCCAGCCCCTTCGGGAGCTGGGGGTGATCGGCCGCGCCTTCGCTGCTGGCATCGCTGAACTCCATACCCATAACCCCCGTGATTACGCCACGGATCGCTACCACAAGGTCGATGATCTGCCCTATGGGGGCGGAGTCGGCATGGTGCTCAAGCCCGAGCCGGTGTTTGCCGCCTTTGAGGCAATTCCGGCGCGGCTGCATCGCCGTGTTCTGCTGATGAGTCCCCAGGGTCAGCCCCTTCGGCAGGCGGATCTACTGCGATGGGCCGAGAACTACGACCAATTGGTCTTGCTCTGTGGCCATTACGAAGGCTTTGACGAGCGCATCCGTGGCCTTGCAGACGAGGAGGTCTCGATCGGTGATTTTGTGCTGACTGGTGGCGAATTGCCGGCCATGACGGTAATCAATGGTGTTGTTCGCCTGTTGCCAGGCACGGTGGGTAAATCGGCTTCGTTGCAGGAGGAGAGCCATCGCGATGTGCTGCTCGAACATCCCCACTACACTCGCCCCGCCCTATTTCGGGGCCAAGCAGTGCCCGAGGTCCTGCGCAGTGGCGACCATGGGGCCATTGCGCAATGGCGCCAGCAGCAGAGCCAGGAGCGCACCCGTGTGCGTCGCCCCGATCTCCATGCGCTATGGCTGGCGGGGTTCGCCGCCAGCGGGCCGGGCCGCCTGGAAGACTGGACTGGGACGATGGCTGCCACGGGAACAACCATGGATTTGCGGATCGGCAACGGCTATGACATTCATCGCCTGGTTCCGGGTCGTCCCCTGATCCTCGGGGGCGTCCGGCTGGAGCATCCCGAGGGGCTTGGGCTCGATGGCCATAGCGATGCGGATGTCTTGGTGCATGCCTTGATGGATGCCCTGCTTGGGGCCCTGTCGCTTGGGGACATCGGGCGCCATTTCCCACCTGAGGACACCCGTTGGGAAGGGGCCGATAGCCTCGAACTGCTAGAGAGAGTGGTGGCTCTGGTGGCGGAGCGGGGGTGGCGCGTGGTGAATGTTGATGCGGTGGTGATTGCAGAACGTCCCCGACTCAAGCCCCACATCGACGCCATGCGGGCGGCCATCGCGGCGGGTCTTGGGGTCGATCCGGAACAGGTGGGGGTGAAGGCGACAACTAACGAGGGATTGGGCCCTGAGGGGCGCGAGGAGGGTGTGGCTTGCCACGCCGTGGCTTTGTTGGCCAGGCCCTGAGCGATGGCTTTCCCCCCAGGGTTCGGTGATTACTATCTCGATCTGGATCGCCGCCGCCGCCTGGGTCTGGTGGAGGCTGTGTGGGGCGAGCACAAAAGCCCCTCGCAGATCGCTTCCATCATCAAGGCCATGCGGGAGGCTGGCGAGCTGGTTTTGGTGACCCGGGTGTCGGAAGAGCAGGTTGCAGCGGTGTTGACCCTGCTTGGGCCGGAAGCGGATGTCCTTGAGGGGGTACGGCATCACCAGGAGGCCCGTTGCCTGACCCTGCCAGCCCTGCCGGTTCCGAACCCTGGCCTGGGGTCCGTGGCGATTCTGGGAGCAGGGAGTAGTGATCTGGCCGTGGCCGCAGAAGCCCATCTCGCCCTGGCCTGCCACGGGGTGGCCAGTGATCTGATCTTGGATGTGGGCGTGGCTGGCTTGCACCGCTTGCTGGGCCGTCTCGATGATTTGGGGAGTTATCGCGTGCTAATCGTCTGTGCCGGTATGGAGGGGGCTTTGCCGACCGTGGTCGCCGGTTTGCTGCCCCAGCCCGTGATCGCCGTGCCCGTGTCCGTGGGCTATGGCGTCAGCAAGGGGGGGCGGGCTGCCCTGCAGGGCATGTTGGCCAGTTGTGCTCCAGGCCTGACTGTGGTGAACATTGACAATGGCTATGGGGCCGCGATGGCGGCCCTCAGGATTCTTCAGGCCCCCAGGGGCGATGGGGGCTGAAGGCAGCAGATCTAAGGCAATTCAGACCAACGGCAACTCAGAGGTGTTGCATTTGCGGGTAGGCGGTTAGGAGATCCTCCTGGCTCAGCACTTCGCCTCGACCTTCAGGCTGCCAGATGACCTCGAGGGCCAGGAGATCTTCCGAACGCACAGAACCAAGACGCTGGAGCGATTCACGCAGGTCTTCGGCCGTGCCGGAGCCCTTGAGGTCCAGTTTGGATCGGCTCGCCACTAATAGGGTCACAGCGATGAAATCACTGGTGGCATCGCTCTGGCCAGCGACCCCGGAACTGGTTTCATTGTGGCGACGGCCTGAGACATTGGCCGTAAGTTCCCTTTCAAGTTTGCTGCGCTCCTGCATTGAGAGCCTGTTGAAAGTGGCTTCTGCCGAAGTAAATGGGATCTGGCCAACTTCGGAGTTGGCATAAACCCACAGTTCGGGGTTCCGCAATAGAGAAAGGGTGGTCTCCTGGAGAACCCGCTGCAGACCGCTGCTGGTGGTTGTATCGGCGGTTTCAGCCATGCGCCGTAAATCGGTTTGCAGCACCTTGGCGGAGGCCAGCAGGCCTACCTGGACTTCGGCTACGGAAACACCGCTGGAACCCAGGTTGTCCTGGCCATCGCGGCCGGGCAGGCTGGCTGTGCCACCCCCTCCCCGAAGGGAGCTGAGCATCAATCCAACGACGGCCATCAGCACCAGGAAGGCGAGCAGACCGCTGCCACCGAAGCCGAAGATCGGCACAACGAATGGGGCGCCGTAACCACCGCCGTAATAACCACCGCCGCCGTAGTAACCACCGCCGCCGCCGTAGTAGCCGCCTCGGGGGTAGTAGGTGCCGCGCGGATAGCCGCCACCAGAGCCGCCGGAGCGGCCGCCATAACTGCGCGGCGATGATGGAGCTGATCGGAAGCTGCCGCCCCCGATGCGTCCGCCGCTGGCCGCAAGACTGGCAGCGGGTTGGGCAAGCAACAATGTGGTCACCAGCATTGGCACCACCATCAGGCCGGCAAGGCGCCGCAGCAATCGGGGACCCATAGGAGTTGTAGAGGTTGAAACGAAATCTAGATACCACCCCCCACGATGGTGACCACCTCCAGCACATCGGATTCCACAACCTCTTGACCAGGCCATTGGCCCCGCGCCAGGATCTCGCCGTTGAATTCGACGACCACCAGCTCGGGCCGGTAACCGAGGTTCGTGAGGAGGCCCTGCAGCGACTGGCCAGAACCACAACGGCGCTGCTCACCATTTACGTGCACGGTGATGGCCGTTGGATCCCGCTCTGGGCTGAAAGGCTCTGGGATCTCAGGGGGAGTCAAGGGTGTTTCTCAAGTTGGTTGAGCAACGTCTTGGTGATCAAAGCGGGACTGGAGGCCTCGGTGAGAGCCCTGACGACAGCGACCCGGGTGGCACCGGCCGCCTGGACCTCGGCCAGGTTGTTGGCGTCGATACCACCAATGGCGAAGAAGGGGACTGGACATTCTTGGGCCGCTGCGGCCACATAGGCCAGGCCCACCGGCTCCCGTCCCGGCTTTGTGGGGGTGGCCTGCACCGGGCCAACACCGACGTAGTCACAGCCTTCAGCAACGGCCTGGCGAAGTTCGGCGATGGCGTGGGTGCTGCAGCCGATCAGTCGTTCGGTGCCCAACAATCGCCTGGCTATCGCCACCGGCAGATCCCCCTGGCCGAGATGGACCCCATCGGCATCGACGGCCAGGGCGAGGTCGATGCGATCGTTGACCAAGAAAAGGGCGCCGTATTCCAGGCAGAGGCGGCGCAGTTGATGGGCCTGTTCCAGGCGCTGTCGGTCGTCGAACTCGACCCCGTCCACAGTGGGCCCAGGCTTGGCTCGGTACTGCACCAGCCGGAGACCGGCCTGCAGGCATTGCTCCACGATTGGGGCCAGCTGGGGCACCGGCGAAGTCACCAGATAGAGCCGACACTGGGCCAGTCGGGCGCGGCGGTTGTCCTGGTTCTTGGTGGCTCTCAGCAGGGCGACTTCGAGGTCGTAGAGGCTGTACCGGCTGGCGGCGGCGGCGACGGCCAGGTCGCTATCGACCAGTCGCCCGAATTCCTCGAGCACCCGCAGGGCTTCCTGGACTCGGGCGGCGTTGGCGGCGACGATCGCAGGGCCATCGCGGCGGCCGACCTGGGCTGGGTGCGCCAGGCCCGTGGCTGGGTCACCAGCAGCATCTCGGGCGAATTTGTAACGCTCGTCATGGAGTTGGCCTAGGTGCTGGCGCAGGTCCTTGCAGCGCCAGACGAGATCGGGTCGTTCCAGGGCAAAGCGGGCCCATTCCTCCATGACCCGCAACCCTTCTCGAGCGCGATCCAGGTTGGCGTCGATCAGGCGCTCAATCGGGGCCTGGTCTGCAGGGGAATGGGACATGGGCTGGAGAGGGGCGGAGAAAAAAAGGGCTCCGGTCCCAATCGGCGCAACTGGCTAGGCTGGCCATGAAGCGCTGAACCAGGATGGCCGTCGAGCCCGGACCACCCATCAATCCATCTGTGGCCAGTGTCCAAGGAGCTGGGGCCAGTAGCACCTCGGTGAATTCATCCTATGGGTTGGCCCCCGCTCCTGCTCCCCTGGATGCCACGGGGGGAGATAACCCCATGGGGGTTTTGATTTCAGGCATCCTGTTGCTCGGAGCCATCGCCCTGTTCATCGGTTGGGGACTCACCCACGCCTATTCGACCAGCTGAGGCCGCGGCGAAGATCTGGCGAGCCTGCTGGGCGTCCCTGGCTATCTGGCTGGTCAGGGCATCCAGATCTGCAAATCGTTCTTGGCGGCGCAGCAGGCTGACTGGTTCGACCACCAGGCTGGCCTCCACCAGATCCAGCTGACGGTCGAGCAAGTGCACCTCCACGGCCGACGGGGCCGTGGGGTCGACGGTCGGTTGGGGGCCCAGGTTCATTACGGCGGCCATGGGGCCCTCCGTAACTCCTACCCTCCAGGCCAAAGCGGCGTAAACTCCTTCTAACGGCAAGAATTTGCGGCCATCCACCTGCAGATTTGCGGTGGGCCAGCCCAGTTGGCGCCCCAGACCCCGCCCCATCACAACCCGGCCCCGAAAGCGGTAGGGGCGATTGAGCAGTCGCCGGGCTTCCTTCAGATCCGCCATCGAGAGGGCTTGGCGGATGCGGCTACTGCTGATTCGTTCGGACTGGTCCCACAGCATGGGAACCACCTCCACGGCAATACCGTGGCGCTCTCCCAGCCGGACAAGATCGTGGCAATCGCCGCTGCGTTTTGTCCCAAATCGGAAGTTTTCACCAACTGCGACCCGTCGGGCAGCGAGTTGCTGCCCCAACACCTCTTGCACAAAGGCTTCCGGGCTGAGGCTGGCCAGATGCAAGGTGAAGGGCACTAGGACCAGTTGGCGGATGCCCAGGGGTTCGAGCAGTTCGAGTTTTTCCTCTGGCAGGTCCAGCCGCAGCCGGGTCTCCCCATGGAGGACCTCACGGGGGTGGGGCCAGAAACTCACCACCGTCGGCAGCAGCGGAGCGGGGCTGGAACTGATGGCCGCGATGACTCGTCGATGGCCTGCATGTAGGCCATCGAAGCTGCCCAGCGCAATCGCGGTGGGCCCTAGGGCCGTGGAGGGCGTGTGGAGAGGGATCACCACCGTTGCATCGTGATGGTCGAGCCTCGCTCTCGCCTGTTTGATCTTCCCATGGCAAGTTTGGGAGATCGCCCCGGGGCTTTCATGGCCGATTCGATTGAGTTGCAAACCATCTCCTTCGCCCTGCGCCGGCTCGGGTGGGTTCGTTTCTGGGCCCAGCTCGTACTGGGTGTTGTGGTGGTCGGCGTGCTGACGTTCAACAACATCGGCAGTCGTGTCGTGGCCAATGCTGATCGGGCCTTGGGTCTAGGTCCGGGGCTCTCGTTATCCACACTGTCGTTTTTCGTACTGCTCTGGAGTCTCTGGCAGGGCTGGTTGCTGGTCCGCTGCGGGCGGGCATTGGCCAGTCCGGTGAAGCCCAGCAAGGGGGAGACCAGCCGATTGATCAAACGGGGTTTGATCGCAGACCTGATCGGTCTCACCTTGGCAGCGGTTGGCTACCAGGCCTTGGCCGGCAGCCTCTTCCTGCAAGCCTCTCTCCAGGCTCCGGGGCTGTTCGGACCCATGATGAACCCAGGGATGGGCCGGGGGGCAATCAGCACTTTCCCGATCACCTCGATCGAGATGCTCTCGGTGTTGAGCAACACCCAGGTGTTGTTCGCCCACCTGATTGGCCTGGGCTTCAGCCTCTGGATGTTGCAGAGGATCCACCGTCGGGCCTGAATGGCCCCAGAGCGATGGCGGGGGGCAGGGAGCTGGCCTCCCCTCGCCAAAACAGTTCCGGTTGCAGCGGTGTCAGGGAGGCGCCGCCCTCGGCGATCCACGAGACGTCCGTGGGCCATTCCGCGGGGGCAGGTAGGCCAGCCTCACTGTCATCGACCACCTCACCGGCAAGCCAGTAATAGGTCCGCCCCCGGGGATCCTGGCGCCGGTCGAATTGATCCACATAGCGCCGAACCGCAGTCCGGCACCATCGCAGCGGACCGATTTCGGCGGCAGGCCGGGCGGGCACGTTGAGATTGAGCAGCAGGCCCGGCCGCCATTGGTGTCCCAGCATGGCCTCGGCCACATTGAGGGCAATCACAGCGGCGGCCTCAAATTGGCGCCATTGGAAGTCGGCGCAGCTGACGGCCAGGGCAGGGAAGCCCTCGATGGCCCCTTCCATGGCTGCCGAGACGGTGCCTGAATAAAGGACGTCGGTGCCGAGGTTGGGGCCGTGGTTGATGCCCGATAGCACCAGGTCGGGGGGCTGGTCCATCAGGCTGAACAGGGCCAGCTTGACGCAGTCGGAGGGGGTGCCGCTGCAGGCCCAGGCGGTGACACCCGCAGCAAACAGCTCGTCGGCCCGCTCCGCACGGATGGGGGTCTGCAAGGTGAGGCCATGGCCCGTGGCGGACCGCTCCTGGTCGGGGCAGACCACGGTGACCCGGTGACCACGGCCCACGGCTTCGGCCGCTAAGGCCTGGATTCCCTTGGCGAAAACCCCGTCGTCATTGCTGATCAGGATGCTTAAACCAGCCATGGTCGGGCCCGGAATTGCCGCACCGTAGGTGGACCCGGCGGCTTCCTAAAGTCAATTCCTCTGTCTCTCTCGCCGTGAGCGCCACCGTCAGCCTGCAGCAGCTCACCGACCAGTTGGCGGATCTGGAATCGGAATCAGTGCAGACGATCGAAGCTGCCGCCACTGAGGCTGATCTTGAGGCACTACGTATCAGCCTGCTGGGCAAGAAGGGTCGCCTTTCGGCCGTTTTGGGCAGCATGGGACGGCTTGGGCCGCAAGAACGTCCCCTGGTGGGACAGCGGGCCAATGACCTCAAGGAACGGGTTCAGGTCCAACTGGCGGCCCGCATGGACTGGCTCAAGTCGTCCGCCATGGCGGAGCGGCTGGAACGGGAAAGGTTGGATGTCACGGCTCCTCCTAGCTTCATTCCCCCCGGCCATCGCCATCCCCTGATCGCCACAACCGAGGAGATCCTCGATATCTTTGCGGGCCTTGGCTACCGCGTTTCCGAGGGGCCGGAGATCGAAAGTGATCACTACAACTTCACCGCCCTCAACATCCCGCCCAATCACCCGGCACGGGACATGCAGGACACCTTCTACCTGGGGGCTGATCGGCTGCTGCGCACCCACACCTCACCTGTCCAGATCCGTCACCTTGAGGCCAACGCTCCACCGGTGCGCATCGTGGTGCCCGGTCGGGTCTACCGCCGCGATGCAGTTGATGCCACCCATTCGCCAGTGTTTCACCAGGTCGAGGTGTTAGCCCTGGATGAAGGCTTGGATTTCAGCCATCTGCGCGGCACCGTGATGGCTTTTCTGAAGGCCTTTTTCGGTGACCTGCCGGTTCGTTTTCGGGCCAGTTACTTTCCCTTCACCGAGCCTTCCGCCGAGGTTGATGTGCAGTGGCGCGGCCGCTGGCTGGAGGTGATGGGCTGCGGCATGGTCGATCCGGCGGTTTTGGAGGGTCTGGGTCTTGATCCTCAGCGCTGGAGTGGTTTTGCCGCAGGCCTTGGGGTCGAGCGCTTCTGCATGGTGCGCCACGGCATTGATGACATCCGGCGTCTGTTCACCAGTGATTTGCGCTTTCTTGAGCAGTTTTGAGGGGTGCTAATACACTCGCAGTGGCTTCTTGCCTCCAGTCAGTGCCCCGGGTCGGTCTGATCGTCAATGACGGCAAGCCTTTGGCGCTGGCCACCGCCGAGGCCATTGAGGCCAGTCTGACCGCGTCGGGCTTTGATGTTTTGCGGGTCAGTAGCTCCGGTGGGGTGGTGGGCTTTGCCAATCCGGACCAGCATCTGAGGGCCAAGGGCTATGCCGCCTGTGTCCCGGCCGGATTCGATGCTGAGATGAGCATGGCCCTGGTCCTAGGCGGCGATGGTACGGTGCTTTCAGCGGCCCGCCAGACCGCCCCTGTCGGGGTGCCGATCTTGACGATCAACACCGGTCACCTGGGCTTTTTGGCAGAGGCCTATCTCAAGGATCTCGATGAGGTGCTCAGCCGGGTTGTGGCGGGCCAGTGGTCCGTCGAGGAGCGCTCGATGCTGGTCGTTACTGTTTTGAGGGGCGAGCAGCGGCGTTGGGAGGTGTTGTGCCTAAACGAAATGGCCCTGCACCGGGAACCCCTGACCAGCATGTGTCACTTTGAGATCGCCATTGGACGTCATGCTCCGGTGGACATCGCCGCTGATGGCGTGATTCTTTCTTCGCCGACGGGATCCACGGCCTATGCGCTTAGTGCCGGGGGTCCGGTGATTACCCCAGACTGCCCGGTCCTGCAACTGACCCCCATTGCTGCCCATTCCCTGGCCTCCAGGGCGCTGGTGTTCAGCGATCAGGAGCCGGTCACGGTCTTCCCGGCCACGCCTGAGCGCCTGATGATGGTGGTGGATGGCAGTGCCGGCTGCTACGTCTGGCCAGAGGATCGGGTCTTAATTCGTCGTAGTGACCATCCGGTTCGATTTGTGCGGCTTGCGGATCACGAGTTTTTCCAGGTGTTGCGCAACAAGCTCGGTTGGGGTTTGCCCCATGTGGCCAAGCCAGGAAATGGCCTCGAACCCCCAGAGATGGCCGGCCAAGAGGGAGCTGGTCCAGGGCGATGACCCCAGGTATCCCTTTGGCCTTGCCAATCTTGTTGGTGGGTCCGGAGGCGGCGGCGCTGGGTCCCCGTCTTGAGCTCACCGGTTACACGAGCCTGGTCGCGGAAGACTTTGCCGTTAAGCCTCTCTTGGCAGGGCTAGCCGATCAGGATCCTCCGGCGGCTGTAATTCTTTCGCCCCATTACGCGGACCGGATTCCAGATTTACGCCGTTGTTGGGGTCCGCTGGTGGTGGTGTTGCTCGGGTTGGAGCAAGACGGGATGTTGGAGCGGGCACGATGCCTTGCCAGCGGCGCCGACGATTTGTGGTTGACCAACTCGGGGGCCAGTGA
>CAMDWF010000066.1 GCA_945878795.1 Synechococcus sp. UW140 | reverse complement strand
GTAGATATGGAAATGGGAGCCAATCTGCACCGGTCGGTCGCCCGTATTGGCCACCGTGAGGGTGGTGACGGGCCGACCGGCGTTGAGCTCAAGCTCGCCGGGTTCACTCAGCAATTCGCCGGGGATCAGGGGGGGCATGGGCATTGGGCAGACGGCAGTCCGCTCAGGATGGCGCCATTCTCTCAGTGCCAGGTGAGTGCTTGGCTACGGCGCCGCCAGGCGGATCGGATCGTGGAGGGTCACCAACTTGGTGCCATCGACAAACACCGCTTCAATCTGAACCTGGTCGACCAGCTCCGGCACCCCCTCCATGACCTGATCACGGCTCAGCCAGGTGGAGCCCTGCTCCATCAGTTCGGCCACACTGCGGCCATCGCGGGCCCCTTCAAGCACCTGGAAACTGAGCCAAGCCACGGCCTCCGGATAGTTGAGCTTGAGGCCGCGTTGCAAGCGACGCTCGGCCAGCAGGGCCGCGGTCACGATCAGCAGTTTGTCTTTTTCCTGGGGGGTGAGATGCATGCCGCGCTGGAGAGGGCGATCCGGCTGGGTCAGCCTGCCCCCACTCTGGCAGGCGCAGGCGGTTGATCCCCACCCATCTGCCCATCGGCAGCCAGGCCAGCGAAGGGCTCCTCCTGGAAAGGCCACACCCGCGGCCGCTCGGGGGGGGCCAGCCCGTTGGCGGCCCGGATCCGGGCCCAGAGGCGTGTGAACCAGGTGCGGGCCGCCTGGCTGGAGGGTCCCCGGTAGCGGGCAATCAGCCCCTGCTCCAGGGCGCCACAGGCCAGCTCGCCAGGTAGATCGCCGCGATCGGCCCGGCAGGCCTCTAGCAGCTTGGCCAGGGGGTCAGCCGCCAAGGGCTGGGGCGCCGCCCACACCAGGGAGCCGAAAACGGGCTCTGCCGCCATGCCATGGCCCTGCCGCAAAGCCTCCCCCCCCAGTTCCAACCGGTCCACCAGTTCCCAGTGGCCGCCCTCCCCGTTGGGGCCAGCGCGCTCGATCTCCAGCAGGGACCGCCAGCGTCCCTCGCCCAGGGTCTCCTGGGCGGCCGTTCGCCCCAACCGGACAACCTCAGCCCCCAGCCAGCTGGCGCCGCTGGCCAGCCACACCCGGGTGCGTTGTTCGTAGAGGCCGTTGGCATAGAGCACTAGATCCTGGGGCAGCCACTCCAGGTCGGCGCCGGCTTCAACTCTGAAGCTGAGCTCCTGGCGGGCCCAGGCGCCTGCGGGGCTGAGGCGGGAGCGGCCGATCGATCCATACACTTTTTGGGCCGCCACGCTGGTGAGCAGCACCCGGCTGCCTGGGCCGAGCTGGGCCGTGATGCTGAGCCGGTCGCCCCCCACCAGCCCCCCGGCCGTGTGCAGCAGGGGCAGTTCGCAGCGGCCGTCTGCCCGCCCAAAGGGCCGCTGCACCCTGAGCGGCGCCGTGGTGCCGCCCTGATGGCGGGTGCAACCATCGGCGGCGCAGCTGAAGCGCAGCTGGGCTGTGCCATGCCAGGCCCCGTCGCTGATCACAGCCATCGCCTCAACAGAGCACACTTTGGTGGGTCATGTTTACGGGAGTCAGCCCTGTGTCTGAATCTGCGCCCTTGCCCCTGGTGCTCACGCGCCGCTCCCCCCAGCCGCCGCCGCAGTCACTGGCGCCGCCGTTGGCGCTGGCCCTTTCGGCCGATGAACGCACACGCTTGCGGGGCCAGCGACGCAGTCTCTGTGGCCAGGAACTGCTCTTGCAATTGGAGCGGGGCGAACCGCTGCAGCCCGGTGAGTGGCTGGGCGGGGCCAGGGGCGGCCCGGCGGTGCAGGTGGTGGCGGCGCCGGAAACGCTGCTGAGGGTCCGCGCGCCGGCGCCCCTGGAGCTGCTGCAGGCGGCCTATCACCTGGGCAATCGCCATGTGGCCCTGGAATTGCGGGCCACGGAATTACGCCTGCTCGCTGACCCGGTGTTGGCCGATCTGCTGGCCCACCGGGGCCTGCTGGTCGATCGCCTCCAGGAACCGTTTTGCCCCGAGGCCGGGGCCTACGGCAGCGCCCCCAGCCATGGCAGCGCCCACAGCCATGGTTGAGAAGCGGCTGCATCTGTTTCAATTGGTCAGTCCGGCCTTGCCGGTGGGGGGCTTCAGTTATTCCGAGGGTCTCGAATGGCTGGTGCAGCACGGCCGCTTGGGCGATGCGGCCACGCTGCGCTGCTGGCTGGAGGCCGAACTGCGGTGGGGCTGCCTCACCGTGGAGGCGGCGACGCTGCCTGGCTTGATGGCCCTGCTTGAGCGGGCCCGCAGCGCCGATCCCCTGGAGGCCGAGGCGGCGCTGCAGGCGGTGGTGGAGCGGGATGGCTGGCTGCTGGCCCAACGGGAGGCGCCCGAGCTGCGGGCCCAACAACGGCAGATGGGCGGCTCCCTGGGTGGGTTGCTGGCGGATCTGGGCTGGCCCCTGCCCGCTGGGGCTCCCCCCCTGGCCTGGCCCGCCGCCTGGGCCTGGGCGGGTGTCTGTCTGCAGCTTGATCCCGGCGAGCTGGTCGAGGCGTTCCTGTATAGCTGGGTCGCCGGCCAGCTCAGCGCCGCTGTGCGGCTTGTGCCCCTGGGTCCCACCCAGGCCCAGGGCCTCCAACTCGCCCTGGCGCCCCTGGTGGCCCAGCGGGCCCGGGAGCTTGCCGTGGCCGATCCCGCCAGCCTCTGGACTGGGGGCGTGGGGGCAGGCTTGGCCCAGCTGGGGCACGCCGAGCTCTATTCCAGGCTGTTCCGCAGTTGACCCCTGGCCAGCGCCGTCCTGTTAGGGGCTTTGCCCCCGGGACCCACCCCTAGGGTTAGGGCGTATGGGCTGAGGGTATGAGTCGTTTAAGGGTGGGGGTGGCCGGTCCGGTCGGTTCCGGCAAAACGGCCTTGGTGGAGGCCCTCTGCCTGCGCTTGCGCGATCGCCTGGAGCTGGCCGTCGTCACCAACGACATCTACACCCAGGAGGATGCCCAATTTCTCACCCGGGCCGGTGCCCTGCCGCCGGAGCGCATCCGTGGTGTCGAAACCGGCGGCTGTCCCCACACCGCCATCCGGGAGGACTGTTCGATCAACCGGGCCGCGGTGGCCGAGTTGGAGCGGGCTTTCCCAGGGCTTGATCTTGTGCTGGTGGAAAGCGGCGGTGACAACCTGGCTGCCAGTTTCAGCCCCGAACTGGTCGATATTTGTATTTACGTGATCGATGTCGCCGCTGGCGACAAGATCCCCCGCAAGGGCGGCCCGGGCATCACCCGCAGCGATCTGTTGGTGATCAACAAGATTGATCTGGCGCCAATGGTGGGCGCCAGCCTGGCGGTGATGGAGCAGGACACCGAGCGCATGCGCTGCGGCAGGCCATGGTGTTTCACAAATCTGCGCAGCGGTGAGGGGCTGGATCGCGTTGAGGCCTTCCTGCTGGCCCAGTTGCCCCGGGGTTGAAAACCCCATGCCAGGCCCTGTTCCCAGGAAACTTGACAAAACAACAGTGTTGGTGCCCAGACAGCCTGTAAAACGGTGTGCGTTGCTACGGGCTTCCTTGGAAAGTCTATTTAACTTTGCCCTGACCCAATGCATGGGGTCCATGCGGGAACCATCGCGCCACTTGTTTTTTTCAGGAGCCCTTTCATGAAGTCTTTGGCACAAAATCAGCCCACCCGCCGCCTCATTGGCTCTCTCTCCGCTTTGGGCCTCACCCTCACGTTGGCGTCCTGTGGCGGCGGCGGCGGTGGCACTGGGGCTGACAAGGCTGCCAGCACCGATACGGGCGGAGCCGGCGGTTTCGATGGGGAAGTCAAGGTGGGCATTCTCCATTCCCGCTCCGGCACCATGGCCATCTCCGAAAACACGGTGGCCGAAGCCGAATTGATGGCCATTGATGAGATAAATGCCGCCGGTGGTGTCAAGGTGGACGGTAAAAAACTCAAGATGGTTCCCGTTGAAGAAGACGGTGCCTCCGATTGGCCCACCTTTGCTGAAAAATCCAAAAAGTTGATCGATCAAGACAAGGTTGCTGTCGTTTTTGGCGGCTGGACCTCGGCCAGCCGCAAGGCCATGCTGCCTGTCTATGAAGCAAAGGATGCCTTCCTCTATTACCCAATTCAGTACGAAGGCCAAGAATGCTCCAAAAATATTTTCTATACCGGTGCCACTCCCAACCAGCAAGCCGAACCCGCCGTCTCCTGGTTGCTGAAGAATAAGGGCAAGGACTTTTTCCTGGTGGGTTCTGACTATGTCTACCCCAGGACAGCCAATACCATCATGAAGGAACAGCTCAAGGCCCAGGGGGGCAAGCTGGTGGGTGAGGATTATCTGCCCCTCGGTAATACGGAGGTGGCACCAATCATTGCCAAGATCAAGCAAGCGCTGCCCAAGGGTGGCGTCATTGTGAACACCCTTAATGGGGATAGCAATGTGGCTTTCTTCAAGCAGATGAAGGCTGCTGGCATTACCCCTGCCAACGGCTACGCGATCATGAGTTTCTCGATCGCCGAAGAGGAAATTGCTGCCATCGGCCCCGAATATCTTGAAGGGACCTATGCGGCATGGAACTACTTCCAGAGTCTTGATACCCCAGCCTCCAAGAAGTTCACCACCGACTTCAAGGCTAAATATGGCGACAAGCGGGTAACCAATGACCCAGCAGAAGCCGCCTACTCCATGGTTTATCTCTGGAAGCTGGGTGCCGAGAAAGCCAATAGCGTCGACGACAACAAGGTGCGTGAATCCTTGGTGGGTGTCAGCTTTGATGCCCCTCAAGGCAAGATCACCGTCCAGCCCAACCACCACATCGAGAAGCTAGTGCTGATCGGTGAGGTCCAAAAGGATGGGATGTTCAAGATCCTTGAGAACAAGGGCATGGTCAAGCCCGTGGCCTGGAACCAATTTGTGCCCGAGACCAAGGGTTACACCTGTGATTGGACCCAGAAGCGTCCTGATGCAGGCAAGTACAAGCTCTGATTGTTTAGCCCTCGTCAAAACCTGGGGCGGGGGGAGATCTTTGTCTTCCCCTTCCCTTTTTTTATGGTTAATTTTTCAACTTGAACCGGCTAAGCGCGGGCCCATGACTTCTCTGCTTGACACGTTGTTTAACGGCTTGGCCATCGGCTCTGTGCTGATGCTGGCGGCCCTGGGCCTGGCCGTGGTTTTTGGCTTGATGGGGGTTATCAACATGGCCCACGGCGAGTTGATGATGCTTGGTGCCTACACCACCTATGTGGTGCAGAACCTGCTCAAAACTGGCCCCCTGCAAGCCCTTTTCCCCGCCTACATCCTGATTGCCATTCCCCTGGCGTTTTTGGTCAGCGGTCTGGCGGGCTTGGTGCTGGAGAAGACCGTGATTCGTCGACTTTATGGTCGACCCCTGGAAACCCTCCTGGCCACCTGGGGAGTCAGCCTGATTCTGCAGCAACTGGTGCGCTCGGTGTCAACGGCCTTCTTCATCGGATTGGTTTTGGCCCTCGTTCTTGGCCTGGGGTTGCCGCGATTTCTGCCGGCTGCTTGGCTGCGTCAGCGGTGGAGCCCCTTGCTCAAGCTGGGCTCCTGGCTGCTGGCAGGGGGGCTGGGCATCGCCTTGGCCGCCTTGGCTGGACAAACTCGCCAATTGCGTCTGCCCTGGTTCAGCGCCCGCAACATTGAGGTCACCGCTCCGCAGTGGTTGCGGGGCTCGATTGAAGTGGCTGGTGTCACCATGCCAACGGGGCGGTTGTTCATCATTGCCTTGACAGCTTTATCTCTGATTGCGGTGCATTGGTTCCTGCAAAAGAGCGTCTGGGGGATCCGTATCCGGGCCGTCACCCAGAACCGCTCCATGAGCAGTTGCCTCGGCATCCCCACCGACAAGGTCGATGCCCTCAGTTTTCTGGTGGGATCCGGTTTGGCGGGGGTCGCCGGGGTGGCTGTAACCCTTTTGGGTTCGGTGGGCCCCAATATGGGGGGTAATTATATCGTTGATTGCTTCATGGTGGTGGTGCTTGGCGGCGTCGGCAAGTTGTTGGGAACCGTTGTTGCCGCCCTGGGGATTGGCATTCTTAGTTATGTACTTGGCTCTGGTTCTTTGCTATTGCTTTGGCCCCAGATGCCGGCAGCTCTTAATAGCCTCATTACTTTTTTTGCCACCACATCGATGGCCAAGGTGCTGGTCTTTATGCTGATTGTTGCCTTCCTGCAGTTCCGTCCCGCAGGCCTTTTCCCCCAAAAGGGACGCATGGTGGAGGCCTAAGCGATGGATCGTCCTTCCTGGTTACGGCGCTTTGGGCCCTGGATATTGATTATGGCAGCGGCGATAATATTGCCGTTTGTGTTGCCGCCGTTTCGGCTCAATCTTCTTGGTCGCTTCCTGGCCCTGGGGATTGTCGCCCTCGGCGTCGATCTGATTTGGGGTTACACCGGCTTGCTCAGCCTGGGCCAGGGCATTTTCTTTGCCCTTGGGGCCTATGCCATTGGCATGCACTTGCAGCTCAGCTCACTGGATAGCGGTCAATTGCCCGAATTCTTTGGACTCTACGGTGTCAAGGAATTGCCGGCTTTTTGGCAGCCCTTCAGTTCGGCGTTTTTTACCTTGTTTGCCATCTGGATAATTCCGGCACTGGTGGCTGGATTATTGGGCTTTTTGGTATTTCGCAACCGCATCAAGGGGGTTTATTTCTCAATTCTTACCCAGGCGGCCCTGCTGGTGTTCTTCAATTTTTTCAATGGCCAGCAGAAGCTCATCAATGGCACCAATGGCCTCAAAACAGACACCGCCCTCTTTCTTGGCCAGATGGTTGGCTCCGATTCAATGCAGCGCCTGCTGTTCTGGATCACCGTTGTTTTGGTGATTGGCGCCTGGTTGCTTTGCCGTTGGCTCACCCGCGGGCGCTTTGGTGATGCCCTGATCGCCATCCGTGACGATGAGTCCCGCCTGCGCTTCAGTGGCCACAACCCCACGGCTTACAAGACGTTGGTGTTCACCGTGGCCGGGGCCTTGGCAGGCATTAGTGGCGCGTTGTACACAGTCCAGTCGGGCATAGTTTCGCCCCAGTTCATGGCGGTGCCCTTCTCCATTGAGATGGTCATCTGGGTGGCGGTTGGGGGTCGGGGCACCCTGTTGGGGGCCGTGTTGGGGGCCGTGCTGATCAATTACGCCAAGAGCCTGATCAGCGAGCAATTGCCGGAAACCTGGCTGTTCAT
The DNA here is from genome assembly GCA_945878795.1 of Synechococcus sp. UW140. Lineage (GTDB taxonomy): Bacteria > Cyanobacteriota > Cyanobacteriia > PCC-6307 > Cyanobiaceae > Cyanobium. The sequence goes on along the minus strand of CAMDWF010000066.1, from coordinate 2,635 downwards.
CCAAGGGGCTCTGTTCCTGTTGGTGGTCACCGCCCTGCCCGATGGGGTGGTGGGCTGGTGGCGCCAGGGTGGGCCCAAGCGACTTGCGGCCATGGTGGGCATCCCGCCGACTGCGGCCACCTACCCCTCTTTGGATGGGGATGGGGCCCAGCAAGCTGATAAAAAAGCCATCGCAGCCAAGCTTGAATCCGGAGGAACCCCATGACGGCGCTGCTGGAATTACGAGGGGTGGGCGTCAGCTTCGATGGCTTTCGCGCCCTCAATGATCTCAACCTTTCTCTGGCGCCGGGCGAGTTGCGTGCCGTGATCGGGCCGAATGGGGCCGGCAAAACCACCTTTCTCGATGTGATTACGGGCAAGGTGCGACCCAGCCAAGGCGAGGTCCTGTTCCAGGGGCGCTCGCTCTTGGGCCTGAGCGAACACCGCATCGCCCGACTTGGCATCGGTCGCAAATTCCAGACGCCACGGGTATTTGAGAACCTCAGTCCCCGGCGCAATCTGGAACTGGCCGTGAGTCGCAGTTCAGCGCCGTGGGAGCTGTTGTTTGGCCGTCTTGATGGCAAATCCCGCGACAAGGTGCAACGGTTGCTGGCGGTGGTCGGGCTGGAAAACCTGGCCCATGAACGGGCCGGTGGTCTTTCCCACGGCCAAAAGCAGTGGCTGGAGATTGCCATGTTGGTGGCCCAGGATCCTGTGCTGCTGCTGGTGGATGAACCGGTGGCTGGCCTTACGGACGAAGAAACCCAGCTCACCGCCGATCTGCTCAAGCAACTGGCCGGCGACCATACGGTCCTGGTTATTGAGCACGACATGGACTTCATTCGTGATCTCAACGCGCCGGTGACCGTTTTGCATGAGGGTCATGTGCTTTGTGAAGGCAGCATGGATCAGGTGCAAAACGATAGCCGGGTGATTGCGGTGTACCTGGGTCAAGCCACCGATTGAGGTTTATACCTCCCGATTTAGTCCATGCTCCTTTGGCTTCATCCCTGCCTAGCTTTTATTTAATCGCCCCTCTGGCACCCCGCAAACCATGACCAATGCCGCCGTTCTCCCCACGAATTCCCTAGGGATTGTGCATGCAGATGATGCCCAGCTGCAGGTCAGTGGGCTGAATGTTTTCTATGGCGAAAGTCATATCTTGCGCGATGTTGATTTAACCGTTCCTGGCGGTAAAATGGTTTGTCTGATTGGCCGCAACGGGGTCGGAAAAACAACCCTGCTCAAGACCGTGATGGGCCTATTGCGGCAACGCAGCGGCAGGGTGACCTTTGAAGGCCAGGAAATTTCGGCCCTGCCCCCGCACCGCCGGGCCAAGGCCCATATCGGTTACGTGCCCCAGGGCAGGGAAATCATCCCCCAACTGACGGTGCGCGAGAACCTGCTGCTGGGTTACGAGGCCCTGCCGGGTGGCATGGGGCGCCATCGCCATGTTGATCCGTTTGTGTACGAGCTGTTCCCCGTGCTGGAGTCGTTCCTGGAACGCCGCGGCGGCGACCTTTCCGGCGGCCAGCAGCAACAGTTGGCGATTGCCCGCGCCCTGCTGGGTAAGCCCAGGTTGTTGTTGCTCGATGAACCCACCGAAGGCATTCAGCCCTCGGTGGTGCTGGACATCGAGCGGGCCGTGCGTCAGATCACGGCTACGGGCATCAGTGTCTTGTTGGTGGAGCAGCACCTGCACTTTGTGCGCCAGGCGGATTGGTATTACGCCATGCAGAAGGGTGGCGTGGTGGCGAGTGGGCCCACCAGCGAGCTCAGCAAAGCAGTTGTCGATCGCTTCTTGAGTGTTTGAGAGACCGTTTTTGTTGTGCTTAACCCCTGTTGAATCTCCAAAAAAAAGCCCCCTCCGCCTATAGAGGGGGTTTTTTGCAGTCCCCTCCTTAGGTGGAGGGGGCTGGCCAAAGCTGATCAGACGATGGCGAAGTTGGCCAGGGTGCCCGTGAATTGGAACTTGATCACGGCATCACTGGCGGCTTGGTAACCGGCGACAGCGTCTCCCAGGACCAGGAAGGTCTGGGCCGTGGCGCCAGCCCCAAAGGTGACCCGTGCCGACCGGTTCGCGACCCAGGAATTGGCCCCTGCAGCCGAGAGGTTTGTGGTGAGGGCTGCCGCAACGGTGGCGTCGGTGTAGGTGGCCAGGGCTGCCAGGGTGCGGCTAGTCATGTTGCCTGCCGTGACTGCGGTGGGTCCATCCACCACGTCGGTGCCAAAGGCGTAGTCGGTGATGGTGTCGCCGCTGAAGCTGGTGGTGTTGGTGGTAGTCAGCAGGGAATCCGCCAGCAAGAACTGAAAGCGGTCGTTCCCGGTGCCGCCGGTGAGGATGTCGGTGCCGGCTCCACCATTGAGGCTGTCATTACGTGCGCCGCCACCGAGGCTGTCGTTACCAGCTAGACCCGAAAGAACGTTGTCATCGGCATTACCGGTGAGAATGTTGTTGTTGGCATTGCCGGTGCCATTGATGTCTCTACCGCCTGTGAGGGTGAGATTTTCGAGGTTGGCGCCCAGGGTGTAGGTGAGCGAGGACTGGACGGTATCGGTGCCGGCGCCGGCGGCTTCGGTGATGGTGTCGGTGGAGGTGTCGACGATGTAGGTGTCGTTACCGAGGCCGCCGACGAGGGAGTCGATGCCGGTGCCA
>CAMDWF010000065.1 GCA_945878795.1 Synechococcus sp. UW140 | reverse complement strand
GACGATCAGGTCGTCCCGGATGCCACCGGCCTCGTTCAACAGCACCGAATAGCAGGCTTCGGCGGGACCGATCCGGAACAGGTCGGTGGGCACCAGGGCCTGCAGGGCGTCCTTGACGCCGTCGCCCTGCAGGGTCAGCACCCCCATGTGGGAGATGTCGAAGACACCGCAGTGCTGGCGCACCGCCTGGTGTTCCTGCACCAGGCCGCCAAACTGCACTGCCATCTCCCAGCCGGCGAAGGGCACCAACCGGCCCCCCGCCGCGCGGCTTGCCTCCCAGAGGGGAGTGCGACGCAGGCTGCCGGAAGGGGGCGAAGGCAAGTCGGCCATGGGGGCGCCATAGGGGGGAGTTGGCCGGGATCCTATGGACCCTGGCGGGCCCTGAACTGTCGCCTGGGGGCATTACTGCCACCACCAGAAGCCCAAGGAATCGCTAAAACGAAAGAAAATCTTTGATTCGGTTCTCTGGGCTGGTGGGTAGGAGGCACCCTGATTAGTGTTAATATCTCTATTCCTTAAGGTCTTGATGGGCCATCGCCCCAGTTGCCGCAGCTGCCGCCATTGTTCTCCTCCTAAGGGGGCGGAATTGGGCTGGTGTCATCTGCGCCAACTCTCCATTCATCCCGAATTGGTGGGCGATCTCTGGTGTCATCACTGGACCTCCCGTCCGCCCCGTTTGCCGGTGCTCTCAGGCGTCGGCAAGGCGGGCCATGGCGATCAAGGGTCCGCCATTGTGCAGTTGTGCCTTGGCTCGATGCCCCAGGAGGGCTGAAACCTGCCCCCAAGGGCCCAAGAGGTGTCGACTGAAACTTTGCAACGGCCCGGTGGTCCGCCATGATGAATCTAAATATTTTCTGTCCTTTTCCCCAGGAGGTTCCCCGCATTGGTCTTATCCCCATCAGTCAAAAGCCGCACTCCCATCGAGCTCATGGTTTCGCAGTTGGACTGTGAAATCATCGCCCTGCCCACAGGTGCCTTGATTTATCAAAGGGGGGCCGCCGCCAAGGCCATCTATGGCGTGCGACGGGGCATCGTCGAGCTGGTCGATCCCGAGGGGGAGAAAACCTGCTTCCGCCCCGGCGAGATCTTTTGCTACCAGGACATTGTTTGGCACAACGGCGGCCACCGCAGTGATGCCCATGCCCTCACCCCCGTGGAGGTGCTGCGCCTGGATCGCCTCCGCTTCATGAACCTGCTCCACAACCATCCCACCCTGGCCCTGCTGCTGATTGGCCAGCAGCACGACCGCCTGCGGGAGCAGCGCAGCAGCGGCACCTGCTGCTACTGAGGGCTGGCCGTGGCTGACGACCCACCGGGGCGGTGGGCCTGGCCCAGCAGCAGCAACAGGCTGCGGGTCACCTTGGCGGCAAGCACGGCGCTGACGCCACTGCTATCAAGCTGGGGAGCCAGTTCCACCACATCGGCTGCCACCAGGTGGTGGTGTCTGAGTTCGTCGGCCACCAGGGCGAAGTCCGGCCAGAAGAAGCCCCCGGGTTCGGGGGTGCCGGTGCCCGGCAGGACCGCTGGGTCAAACCAGTCCAGGTCAACGGTGAGATAGATGGGGCGGCCCCGCAGCGGCCGCAGGCTGGCGGCCAGGGTTTCCAGGTTCACCAGCCGGCCGGTTGTGGATCGCAATTCGGCAAATTCCTGGCGGGTGCCGCTGCGAATGGCGATCTGGCGCAGGTCGCCGCTGGGCAGCACCTCCAGGCAGCGCCGCATGGCGCAGGCATGGCTGTGGCGGCTGCCCAGCCAGCTGTGGCGCAGGTCGGCATGGGCATCCAGTTGCACCAGGGCCAAGTCCGGATGGCGGGCGGCCACCGCCGCCACGGCGCCGCTGCTGATCGAGTGCTCTCCGCCCAACATCAGCGGTGCCAGGCCCAGCGCCAGCACCTGGTCCGTGGCGGCCCGTACCGCCTTGATCACCGGCTCGGGGTCGCCAAAGGGGATCGCCACCGCCCCGAGGTCGGCGAAGGTCAACTCCTCCAGGTCCAGGTCCAGTTGGGGGCAGTAGCTCTCCAGCCCGGCGCTGACGTCCCGGATGGCGGCGGGGCCGAAGCGGGTGCCGGGCCGGAAGGAGGTGGTGCCGTCGTAGGGCACCCCGAACAGGCCGACTTGGCAGCCCGCCGGATCGCGCTGCGCCCCCATGAAGATGGCGCCTTCGGTGTCGAAGCAGGCCGCGGCTGCGGCTGCGGCTGCGGCGGTGGCGGTGGCGGGGGGCTGGGACATGGGGTGAAGCGCGGCGGCGGCCGCCACGGCGGATCCGCCGATTGTGGTGGAGGCCCGGATCAGCCGGCCAGCTCCCGCTCCACAAAGGCCGGCACCGCCCCGAAGGCTCCCTGTTGCCAGCGGGGGCTCCAGATCTGGCAGCCGGCCGCCACCGCCGCCGCCCGGGCCGGGTCGGCGCTGAGGTAGCGGGGGCCGTCAACGGCGGCAAAGGTCCAGCTCCACCAGCCGCTGGGGTACATGGGCACCCAGCCGTAGAGGGGATCGGCGTGGCCGAACACCTGCCGCAGCAGCCGTACGGTGGCGATGTGGACCTCCCGGAAGGCCTCCGGCGATTCGCTTTGGGTGGCGAACACCCCCCCCGGCCGCAGCAGGCGGCGGCAGTTTTCGAAAAAGGCGCGGTTGAACAGGCCCTCGGCCGGCCCGGCCGGATCGGAACCGTCGACGATCACCACGTCGTAGCTGGCAGCCGGAGCATTGGCCACCCAGGCGATGCCATCGCCAACGGTGAGGTGCAGGCGCGGATCGCTCCAGGCGCCGCCGCCGATGGCCGCCAGGTGCCGCTGGCTCAGTTCCACCACCAGCCCATCGATCTCCACCAAATCGAGATGGCTGACCTGCGGGTGGCGCAGGCATTCGCGGGCGGTGCCGCCGTCACCGCCGCCGATCACCAGCACCCGCTCGATGCTGGCAGCGCCGCAGAGGGCCGGGTGCACGATTGATTCGTGGTAGTGGCGTTCCTGGCGCTCGGCGGTCATCCAGCAGCCGTCCAGCAGCAACCCCTTGCCATAGGTCTGGCTGTCGATGATCGTCACCCGCTGGTAGGCGCTCTGGCGCTCTTCGATGACGCTGGCGGCCAGGCCGTAGCGCACGCCATGGAGCTCTTCATCCACCCAATGGGTGTTGTCGGTCCCAGGGGCGGGGGGTTCGGTAGGGGGCATGGAGGGGTCCGGGGACCGCGGTTCAGGTGGCCGTCCAGCTAAACCTTGACCAGACCTTCTTGTCACCCCAGCATGGTTGTTTCCCGTCGGGGGCGGCTGATCCAGGCGGCGGTCTTCGACATCGCCCCGGGGGAGGTGCGGTTGCCGTGATGGAGCCCCTGCCGATTGATCAGGAGGTGGTGATCCCCGCCGAAGAGCTCGGCTGGCGCTTTTCGCGGGCCTCCGGCCCCGGCGGCCAGGGGGTGAATACGACCGATTCGCGGGTGGAATTGGTGTTTGATCTGGCCCGGTCCCGATCGCTGCCGGAGGGTCTGCGGCGCCGGGCCCTGGAACGTCTGGCGCCCCAATTGGTGGCCGGCGTGCTGGTGGTGGTGGCGCTGGAGCACCGCTCCCAGTGGCGCAATCGCCAGGCGGCGCGATTGCGGCTGGCGGCCCTGCTGCGCCAGGCCATGGCCCCACCGCCGCCGCCCAGGCGGCCGACCCGCCCCAGCCGGGGATCGGTGCAGCGGCGCCTGGCGGCCAAGCGCATCAGGGGGGCGATCAAAAGCGGGCGACGCGGGCGGCCCCAGGCCCCGGAGGACTGAAGGGGGCCAGGGCCTGCTGGCTCTCCCTAGGAGTTGCCGGCGGCGGCCTGCGCCTGCTCGGCCCGGATCTGGGCCTTGGCCTGGCGCCAATGGTGTTCCAGCTCGGCCAGAGGGCGGCCCCCCAGCTCGCCCCCCAAGGCCGCCTCCACCCGGGAGAAGCGATCGAGGAAACGGCGGTTGGTGCCGGCCAGGCCCGCTTCGGGGTCGAGGTTGCTCCAGCGGGCCAGGTTGACCAGGGTGAACAGCACATCGCCCAGTTCGGTCTCGGCGTGGGCGTGGTCGCCCTGGGCCAGGGCCTGGCGCAATTCGTCCAGCTCCTCGTCCACCTTGGCCCAGACGCCAGCCAGGTCGTCCCACTCGAAGCCGGCGGCGGCGGCCCGGCGCGAGATGGTCATGGCGCCGGCGAGGGCGCTCTGGCCCCGCAGCTTGGCGGCGAGCTGGTCGCTGAGGGGACTGGTGGAGGTGGGGGTGCCTGGGCCCGCGGCGGCGGGGCGGGTGGCTGCAGCGGCCGCCTGCTGTTCGGCCAATTTGATGGCTTCCCAGCGCACCGCAACGGCGGCGGCGTCAGCGGGACGATCAAGCGCCTGATCGGGGTTGGCCGCCCCATCGGGCCCGAACACATGGGGGTGGCGCCGCACCATCTTGGCGCTGATGGCGCGGGCGATGGCGGCCAGGTCGAAGCGGCCGGCCTCCTGGGCGATGCGGGCGTGCAGCACCACCTGCAGCAACAGGTCGCCGAGTTCTTCGCACAAGGGGTCGGGATCGCCTTGGCGAATGGCATCGGCCACCTCGTGGGCCTCCTCCAGCACGAACGGAATCAGGGATTCGTGGGTCTGCTCCAGGTCCCAGGGGCAGCCGCTGACGGGATCGCGCAGACGCTCGACGATGGCGATCAGCTCGGCCAGGGCGTCGAGGGGGGAAGGGTCCCCAACGTCAGCCCCAGTCCCAGCCGTGGTGTCGATGTCAGCCATTGGTTGCGGCCAGGGGCAGGGGGGGGAGTGGAGCGGCATCAGCCTAGTTTTGGCGGCCGGAGCGACCTCCCTGGCGCCCAGGCTGGGAGCGCTGCCGCCCAGGCTGGGGGGGGCGCCGCCCAGTCTGTGACCGCCGGCGCCTGGGGCCGGGCCGCAGGGACCGGGCCAGGGCCCGCAGGGGCCGGGGCCAGCGGGGCATGGGGTCGCCGTCCTGGAGCAAATGCAGCCAACTGCTGGCCTCCAGCCCCAGCACGGCCGCCAGGAGCAGGGGCCGCTGCTGTTGCCAGAAGTTCGCCAGCCAGCTGGCTGCAGCTTGGCCCCCAGCAGCTAGATCGCCGCTGCGCAGCGGCGCTGAGCCAGCAGCCAGGGCCATGACGCCCTGGGCCACCAGAGCGACCAGCAGCAGAGCTAAGGCCAGGTAGGTGAGCCGGCCCGCCGTGCCGATCACAGGGCTGTGGGAGAACAGGGAGCGATGGCTGAGGCCGCGGCGATAGGGCCACCACAGCCAGCCCAGGGGCCCCCAGCGATTGGTGGCACGGGAGCGGGTGTCCAGGTCGGGGGAAAGCCACAGGCCCCCCACCAGAAACGCCCCCGCCGCCACCGCCACCCCCACCAGCCCCAGCCAGGGAGCCCACAACAGGCCAAAGGGCAGGGCCAGCCACCGGGTGGCTTGGTCATGGCTGCGGCCGCTGGCCATGGCGCCCCCCAGGAAGGCAGAATGGTGACACGCGCGATTAGCTCAGCGGTAGAGCGCCTGCCTTACAAGCAGGATGTCGCTGGTTCGAAACCGGCATCGCGCATTGCTGGAGGGGGCACGGGCGGCGTGGTGCCTCTGTCGTTGGACCACCGAAGGCCCTTTATTGGCAGAATGGCCAATAAAGGGCCAGTATCGGCTGACGACCGGACCTTGCCAATACCCCTCGCTATGGCCCTTCCGAACCTTTGGAAGCTCTATAACCTGCGCTCCTCCCCCTACTTCCAGGCCACCCTGCGCCAGGACTCGGAGGCCACACCCCTCAGCCTGTTCGTGGGGCGACACGAGGAGCGGCAACGGTTGCTTACTGCCATTGGTGGATCCCGCAGCTCCCGCCAGGCGGTGGCAGGGCGGCCCGGTATCGGCAAGACCACCCTGGTACAGGCCGTCAAGGCTGATGCCCTGGCTGCCGGCTACTGGACCTCAGCGGAAATCATCCCAATCACCGCCGATCTGACCAGTGAGGAGCTGATCGGCCAGCTGCTTGCCGGCGCCTATGACTCCGTTCTGGCCTCGTCTGCCCAAGCCAGCGGCCCCGCCATGGAGGCGGCCCAGCAGTTGGTGCGCAGCATGCGTCTGCGCAGCGGTGGGTTCACGGTTTCAGCCCTCGGCTTTGGGGCCGGAGGCACCTCCACCCAGGCAATCTCCACGCCGCCCGGAGCCTTGCTGCTGGATGGACCAAGGGTGCTGCGCGATCTACTGGCTTTTGCCCTGGAGCAGGGCGCCTGCGGCGTGGTTTTGCACCTGAACAACCTTGAAAATCTTGCGGAGGCCGATGCCGCCCGAGCGGCTGATCTGCTGCGCAGCATCCGTGATCAGGCGCTGCTGCTTGACGGCCTGCACTTGATCGTGGTGGGCACCACCGATGCCGTTCGCACCGTTGTGCAGAGCCACACCCAGGTGCGTTCGGTGTTCAGTGATCCGGTGGTGCTCGATCCCCTTGAGCCGACCGAGGTTCATCAGTTGCTGCAGGCGAGATATCACGCATTGCAACTGGATCCGAGCCAGTTGGTCCATCCGCCCGTGCAGGCAGAGGTGATCGACGCGCTGCACGGGCTGTTCCATGGCGATCTGCGCGGCCTGCTCAAGGCGCTGGAGGAGGGCATCAGCGCCCTGCTGGGCCTGACAGGCAATGGTGACTATGCAGGCCCGATCGGCTTAGCCGACCTCACTCAGGTGCTTAGTCGGCGCTACGGGTTGGAGCTGCAGGACCAGCTCGGCGCCACGCTGTGGCAACGGTTGGCAGCCTGGGCCGCTCGGGACGCCCAGGCGGTGCTGACCCAGGCCGAGCTGGTGGCGCTGTGGGGGATCAAGCAGCCCTCGGTGTCCCAGACGCTGCAGCAGCTGATCGGTGCCGGTGCCGTCGACGTGCTGCCCCGCAAAGGCGGGGAGCCGCTGCAATATCTGCTGGCAGGGGCGACGCGGCTGGCCCTGGGTTGAATGGCCCACACTCCGCATGGTAGACACAGGCACCGGCTGGTAGCTGACCCGCACCAAGTCACCATTTTCGGGTTCTTGTGAAGGTTCTGAGTGCGAACCCCGCAGGTGCATCCCCAGCGTCAGCAGCACCGGGTTAGAGCCCCGGTAGCGGTGCCCGGTGAGGAGGTTTAAGTGGTGCCCACCGGTGCTGGCATCCCATTCCCGCCGCCAAGGTGTCGTCCCGGCCTCCATCAGGAAGATCAAGGATTCAACAAGGCGATCTGCTGAGGTGGTCGGTGGAGCCTTACGAGTTCGAGTTGCAGGCACGGGGGCATAGCGCAGGACCCGCGTCGCAGCGCGGCTTGCGTCAGCCCTTGTGCGGCCGCGCAGACTGCGGGAACCCGGCGCTCACCCCCCCCCAGCCAAGGGTTGCGAGAGGTACCAGGGGGAGCCTGGAAGGGGCTTTGGGTGGTTTGGGGTGCAGCCAAGTCACAAGTACAGGGGTGTGCGAAACACTGGAATGATCTCTGGATCATGGGGCCACCACTGAGCACAACGGACCCAAAGCTTCTTGGAGGTCCAAGGCTGATTAAATTAAGCAGCACTCAATTTCTGGATCTTCAATTGAGATCCAGCCCCTTGAACGTCGCCGTCTTGACATCGTTATAAAAGATCGGATCGATCTTGTCGATCTCATCGGTGTTGATCTCGAGGAAGCTGCGCTTGTTCTCACCCGGGATCAGGGCGCAGCTGGCGCCGTTATCCATGGCGACTTGCAGAGGTTCAACTAGGGAGCGAGCGGCCTTGATGTTGCCCTGAATGCTCATATCGCCCATGACGAGCATGCCGGCCCTGGCGGGGGCACGGCGGATGGCGGAAAAAGCAGCAAGGAAAAACGCAACGCCCACCTCGGCCTCCACCTTGTTGCCCAATAGGTCGATGGCTTCGACGTTGTAGTCGTAGCTGTCGGCCTCGTGGCTAATCGAGAAGGCGCTCTTGTTGGCCTGTAGATAGGCGAAGGCGCGCTGGATGGATTCCTTCATTTGCCCGCTGATGCCCCCTGCAGGCTTGAGCTTGCCGTTGCCTGCAGCGATGGAGACCTCCAATCGATAGAGGCCCACCGTGCCATCCCCGGTTACGGACGCGGTGTAGACCGAACCCGGTGCCAGCGGCTCTGCAGCGATCAGATCCTGACCGCCCTGCTCGGGGACACCCACAAAGCGCTCCTCACCCGTGTCGTTGTCGGAGTAGCTGAAGGAGGTTTGGCTGTACTCAAAGGAGCCCATCTTCTTGAGCTGCTCCTTGACGCGCCTGCGGCATTCGATAGCGAGCTTGAGAATCTCCTCCAGGTCTTCTTTCGATGGCTCCCCATGGGGATGGATGATCTTGACCAGCCCGGAGACGGTGCGGCGCACGGCCTTGCGGTCGCGGGTGTTGAGGTGACTGCCCAGGCCGAAGTGGCTGTCGCAGAGCTCGGTGTAGTTGAGCTTGCGCAGATCGCGCAGGGCCTCGGCCAGGTAGTCGATCACGAAGCCGTAGTGGTCCGTGAAGAACTCGTTGCGCATGTTGGGAACTTCCCAGCCCGGCAGGTAGCAGTGCAGCCGATCGATGAAGGCGCGGTCGTCGCGAATCACATCGGGCATCGGAGCAAACAGATGCCCCGTCTGCACCATCACGTCGATCGGCTGCTGTGTGTTGCCGAACATGGCGATGCTGGCGTCGCCGGCAAAGCTCTCGGCACCACGCTGGAACTGCCCCGACTCGCAGTAGGTCTTCATGGTGGTGATGACCTCCTTGGGCATCTTCTGGAGGTCGGCCACCTCGTCGAAGCCGACCACGTCCCAGATGGACACCATCCCTTTGACCTTGCCGCTCATGTGGCCAAACAGGTTGGCCACGGTGGTGGGGCCGGTGAGCAGGGCGGCGTAGGGGGAGAGCTCCTGAACTGCAAAGCTCTTGCCGGTGCCTCGAGGACCCAGCTCCACCAGGTTGTAGTTGCGCTCGCAGAGCGGGATAAGCCGCCGGCCACATAGGTGTTGCCCACTAGGCGCACCTTGACCTTGTCGATAAAGGTGTAGCGGCCCTTCTGCTTGACCTTGCTCTGGGCCTTGGTGGCTTCGTCTGGGCGGATGTAGTTGTTGGCCAGGGTGTCGCGCACCACTGCCATGCCCAACTCGATCGCCGCCGGGTCGGAGGAGGCGCAGTACTTGCCGAGCAGATACTCGAGCACGAACACCGGCACGTTGGCGCCCACCTTCACGGCCCGCACCAGGTCCTTGCGGACGCACTTGCCCGCGAAAACCTGGTTGACCTTGTCGTCGAGGGCGTCGCGGGCGGGGGTGCTCATGGGGCTGGATTAGGAGGTGATGGCTGTGGTGCTGTGCTCGATGAGACAGGGAGGCTTGTGGATCACGGGTGAACGACAAATGGCTTTGTGGATCACGGATCGGGGTTTCATGATCCACAAGCTAGGGGTCATGGTCGCCCCTCCGCAACGGCCAGCAGCTGCTCCAGGCAGAGGACCCGGGGGCGCCGACCGCTGGCTACCCTGATCACGGCAAGGATCTCGGCGTTCTCCAGGAGGCGCAGGATCCGTTTAGCGGTCGGCACAGGGATGCCGGCGTGCTTTTCGAAATCGGTGGCCCGGAAGGTGGGGGTGGAGAAGATCCAGTCCAGTGCTGCCACGGCGTACTGGGAGTGGGTGGCTTCCTGGACGGCGGGCTTGAGGTTTTCGTAGAGGGCCAGAATCTGGCTTGCTCTCTCCTGGTTCTGGATGGCCTGGGCTTGTACGGCTTCTAGGAAGTAGCGGCACCAGCCGGTCCAATCCCCATCACGGGAGATGGCGAGGAGCCGCTCCACTTAGCTGTCCTTATTGGCTTCGAAATAGGCGCTCAGATAGAAGTACGGCATGCGCAGGATGCCGGCCTGCCAGAGGAAGAGCGGCAACACCATCCGTCCGATGCGGCCGTTGCCATCGAGGAATGGATGGAGCGACTCGAACTCGGCGTGGACGATGGCGAGCTGCACGAGCCGATCGGGGAACTCGGCATGGATGAAGGATTCCCAGCTGCCCATCGCGGCATCGAGCTTGTCGGCACTGATGGGCACGAAGCGGGCGTCTTCGATGGTGCAACCACGGGGCCCGATCCAGTTGGGGATCTTGCGAAA
>CAMDWF010000064.1 GCA_945878795.1 Synechococcus sp. UW140 | reverse complement strand
GAGCTGGCTGGAGGCGATCCGTCGCCGTCAGCCAGCTCCGAACATGTCGCCGGCTGGCTTCATCCCCACAGGAGGAGGTGTCCATGGCTCACAGTTGTTTGACCCAGGGTCTGCTGATCGCGGAGAAAGCCGGCTGATTCACGGCCCCGTCTCCTGATCAAACGGTTCCGCGCCAGAGCGGACCCGGCGAGAGCCCCCGGAAGGTTTTACCTTTCGGGGGCATCGTTTTGCTGGGGTGCTCCCTTGCGTGGGGGAACCGACCCCTCTAGGAGCCGCACGGGTTGGGCCAGGTTGGTTTTTATCTGATCAATGGCTGCCGGAAGGCTTTGGCCAATCGATCTCATGCCGGCAAGATCGCCGCTTAAGACGCGGCTTAGATCTTCCAGCCCCTGCAAAACGGGCTGGTTTTTGCTGGCGGGTGTCTGGCCGAGTAGACGGCGGGCGCTTCCGGGTTGCCAGTCCGCCAGTAGCACCACGGCGCGATATCCCGAGGGCCAAGGGTTGTCAGGCTGCTGATTCTGGAGCTGACCAAAGCGGGCCTGGGCCAGTTGCGGGCGGTTCTGGAGCGTGGCCAGGAGCGCCAGGCTCCAGAGGGCATCGGCATCGTTGGGATCTTTTTGCAATTGCTGTTCAGCCCAGGCTTTGACGCGCTCTTGATAAAGGAAGTGCCCATCGAGCTGGTGCTCAATGCCGATGCGGGTCATGACCTTGGCCAGCCCGGCAGGACCGGTTTCCATACCCCGTGCCAAACGCATGAAGTCCTGGTCAAAGGTTTCGAGATCGCCCCCAGGGGCACCGGCGCGCCGCCGCCATAGCTCAATGTTGCGTCCCAGGTCCCAGGGCCATTGACCCACCTTTTCAAAACGACCATCGCGGCGCACCCGCCGGCTCAGTTCTTGCATGGGTTCCCGTTGGGTCCCCTGGTCGCCGCTGGCCAACAGGAACCATTCGCTCCGTTGCAGCACTAAATCATGGTCACGGCGTTGCAGACCAGCCCGGCGACCCTCAATCTGACCAGCCTGCCGGCGGCCGAAGCTGCTCACGTTTTGCTCATTGAGATCGGCATGGCCTGGCAGCACTACGAGGGTCGTGGGGGCCGTGCCCACCTCGGCTCGCAAACGGCGGATGGCTGGCTCAAGGGAGGGGGGAGCTTCGCTGCGGATCTGGTTTGCGGCCGCTGAAGTAGTCGTCATACCGGCGCTGATCAAACCGCTTGCCAGCGCTGTGGCAGCGGTCCAGGACTGACCTTGGCGGCCCTGGAACCAGGTGCCGACAGCCCACCAGCCACGGGCGATCACCATCATCAGCAGGGGCAGAACCGGTGTGATGTAGCGGCTGTCCTTGTTGGGACTCAGGCTGGTGGCAAGCCAGCCCGCCAGAAGGCAGCCGATCAACCAGCCCCACCCCTCTGGCAGGGACCCCAGGGGCTGGCGCAGCCAGGGGCCCAGTTTCTGGCGGCTCTTCCATGCCGTCACCAGGGTCACCCCCAGGGCGGGCAGGGGCAAGACCGGGCCCAGTTGGGATGGCAACCGCTGGGCATACCAAAGCCAGGAGGCCAGGCTCAACACCGGCGGATCCTTTTCATTGGCAGCCGATTCGAACACGGCCCGATTCGTTCCCCCGAGGGTGGTGATCCAGTTGTGGTGCAGCCAGGGAAAAACCAAGCCCACAACCAATGCCAGGGCAACCAGCACCTGCAGCCGCCGACCGCGGCTCCCCAGGGCCGTGATGGCAACCCAGGCACAGGGCAACGCCACCATCAGCAAGGCGCTCTGTTTCACCAGCACCGCCATCGCCAGGGCCAGTGCCGCCGCCAGGGCCTGGCCCCAGCGCCCCCCTCGTAACGGTGCTTGCCAGCGTCCCAGCAGCCAGAGGGCCAGGCAACAGCTAGCCACCAACGGCATGTCGAGGGTGAAATCCACCCTCAGGTGGCTGAGGGCGGGGGTCAGGGCCACCAGGGCGGCGCAGAGCAAGCCAAAACCTGGATTTAGCAATTGGCGGCCCCAACAGGCCACAACCAAGAGCAGCAGAGCGTGCCAAAGGGCCAGCGCCCAGCTGGCCTCGTCTGGACTGTCACCGGCCAGGGCGATCACGGTGCCGTTGACCAGGGAGGCCAGGGGCGGAATTTTGGGGGAAAGATCCAGCAGGGAGGCCCAACCCCGCCAATGGCCTCCGGCCACCAGGCCAAGGGCGCGGCCATGGTCGACGGCGCTGTTGAGATAGTCGGCCTGGTCCCAGCTGGGCAGGCGGCGATCCAGGGCCAGCCAGAGGCGATCACCGGCCGTGGCCACAAGCCAGATTCCTGCCAGGCTGCCCCACCAAAGCCTTGGCGGCAAAGGACGGTTGCCAGCCCGGAGAACAGGCCTTGGGGCTGGGAGGGATGTCAGGGCGGCTGCGGGCGGATCGGTTCAGTGTGCTTGCCAGGGGGTTTGTTTGGCGCCAAGACCCCAAGCAGGGGGCGCCTGGGTGTCCCGCAATACAGGGCAGCGTGCTCCAGTACTCCCGTTTCTGTTTCTGTCACAACAACGACATGGGCCTTCCAAATAGTTGTCAAACTACCTATTGCGCATTGCGCCTTCTCGTGTGAGGTCCACCCTATGAAACTTTTCCAGCAGCTGTTGCTGGCCCCAGCGGCGATCGGCCTTTTGGCCCCGATTGCTGTCCAGGCCGCCGACCTTAACATCAGTGGCGTTAATCAATACGCCAGCCAAGATCAAGTCACAAGCATCAATCAGTTTTCTGATGTGCGCCCCACCGATTGGGCTTTTCAGGCTCTGTCCAATCTGATCGAGAAATACGGCTGTGTGGCCGGCTACCCAGACGGCACCTATCGGGGTTCCAAGGCGATGACCCGCTATGAAGCGGCCGCCCTGCTCAACGCTTGCCTGGATCGGGTCACCGAGGTCACCGACGAGCTGAAGCGCCTGATGAAGGAGTTTGAGCAGGAGCTCGCCGTCATCCGTGGTCGCGTCGATGGCCTGGAAGCCCGGGTCGGCGAACTTGAAGCCAGCCAGTTTTCCACCACGACCAAGCTCAGAGGTGTGGCCACCTTTGTGTTGGGCGCCAATTCTTTTGGTGGAGATAGGTGGACTACTGTTGCTCCCCCTGTCTACCAAGCGGCCTTTGCCGCCACTGGTTTTGACGGTAGTTCCGGCATCGTTTCCAGAGCTAAAGCACTGGAAGGTGCCACCACTTTCAATTATAATCTAGATCTTTTCTTTGATACCAGCTTCACTGGTAAGGATTTACTGCGTACCCGTTTACGCGCCGGTAATTTTGGCCAATCAGCTTATTCGGGCAATCCTCCCGTTGGCTTGAATGCCATGGAAATCGCCTTTGAGGAAAGTTGCGGCAGCAGGGCCGATTGTGGCGACGTGCTTGCGGTCAATCGGCTTTTTTATCAATTCCCCATCGGCGCCAACTTCACTGCCACGGTCGGTCCCAGGGTCCGCCAAGACGACATGATGGCCTTCTGGCCCAGTGCCTATCCGGCTGACACCGTCCTCGACATCTTCACCTACGCGGGTGCCCCCGGTACTTACAGCCTCAACCTTGGTGGTGGTGGCGGTCTCTGGTGGAAGAGCGGCAACTTCAGCATCAGCGCCAACTACGTTTCTGGCAATGCTGATGTCGGCTCCCCGAACCTCAATAACTCCCCCAACTGTGGTGGTATTGGAAATGATTGTTCCCAATCCACATTCACCACTCAAATTGGCTGGGCTGGTCCGGTCTTGGGCTTGGCCGCAGCTTACACCTATTCTCAGGGTGGTGGTTCTGCCGGTCTCTACGGCGGCAATGGCACTCCCCTGGCCGTTGCAGGCTTCAGTTTGGCGGACAGCGTTAACTCCGTTGGCCTGAGTGGCTACTGGCAACCCACCTTTGGTGCTTGGTTCCCCTCCATCAGCTATGGCTGGGGCATCAATACTTACAATGGCAATGCTGCCAACAGTCCTCTTACTTCTGACTCTGGCTATGGGTCCGTTGTTGATGGCGCCCAAAGCCAATCCTGGTACGTTGGCATGCAATGGGCTGATGTTTTCTGGAAGGGCAATGCCTTGGGAATGGCCGTTGGTCAACCCACCTTTATCACCAAGTCTGGCGATAACAGCGTTGCTTCCATTAGAGATGGCAATTACGCCATGGAGGGATGGTACAAATTCCAAGTCACAGATAATATTTCTGTGACTCCGGCAATTTATTACCTCAGTGCTCCCTTGGGGCAGCTGACCCGTTACCCGGGAGGTGGGAGTTTCAACAACTTTGGTGGACTCCTCAAGACCACCTTCCGCTTCTGATTCTTTAGTGATCTGAGCTGGCTTCTCCAAGGCGGCGGAGCCTTCTATGACCCGGTCGCCCCTGCGACCGGGTCATAGAAGTATGGGTTTCAGACAGATTTTTGTGATCTGAAACACACACTTCGGTATCAAGGCAGGCGGTGCGACTTGCCCCCCCTCTCGTACGCTCCCCGGACTCCTCCCAGCGATGGGGGGCCCTCTTTGGTGTGAGGATTTTATGAAGCCTTTCCAGCAGTTGCTGCGAGCGTCCATTGGTGTTGGCTTGCTGGCCCCCTTGGCCGTCAGCGCAGCCGACATCAACCTCAATGACGTCAACCGCTACGCCGCCACCGGCGGCGCCGACCAGGTCACGAGCGTTAATCAATTCGCCGATGTCCGCCCCACCGACTGGGCGTATCAGGCCCTGTCCGATTTGATTGAGCGCTACGGCTGCGTGGCTGGCTATCCCGATGGCACTTTCCGGGGCTCCAAGCCCATGACCCGCTACGAGGCGGCAGCCCTATTAAATGCCTGTCTTGATCGCGTCACCGAGGTGACCGACGAGCTCAAGCGACTGATGAAGGAGTTTGAAGCCGAACTGGCCGTGCTCCGGGGCCGGGTTGATGGCCTTGAGGCCCGCATCGGTGAAATCGAGGCTACCCAGTTCTCCACCACCACCAAGTTGCAAGGTGTGGCCACCTTCGTGCTTGGGGCCGTTAATGCCAGTGGCAACCGCAACGGCGTCGGTGTTTTTGGAGGTACAGATGGCCCCACGGGTAATCTCAGAGGCCGCAATGCAGCCAAGAATTACAATCGTCAGTATGGTGCAACAACATTTAACTATGACTATCGACTGAATCTTATTACAAGTTTTAGTGGTAAGGATCAGCTTTACGCCCGCCTGCGTACGGGTAATTTCAGTAACGCCTTTAATGGCAATGGCGTTAACTTAACCGCCTTGGATGCTGCTTCCAACGGCTTTGGTCAAACGAGTTGCACGGGCAACCGGGATTGCTCCGATGTGATTGGTATTGATCGACTTTATTACCGTTTCCCCGTTGGCAGTCAGCTTGAGTTCATGGTGGGCTCAAAAGCCCGAAACACTGAATTCCTGGGGGTGACGCCGGGCGTTTATGGCACGGGTCAGGGCGATAAAATTCTTGATTACTTTACCCTCTTTGGGGCTCCGGGAGTTTATAACAAAGCTACCGGCTCCATGGTTGGTGTAATCTGGAAGACCCCTTACAAATTGGGCTCAGGTAAATTCAGCATTAGCACTAGCTATGTCACCCCCGTCGGAGATGTTGGCAGCGTTAATTCAGACAATAATTATTACTCTTGCAGCACTACTGCTACTGCAACGGACGGCGGTATCGGTAACGATTGCTCCCGTGCAAGCTGGTTGCTGCAATTGGGTTATGCCGCCAAGGGTTGGGGTCTTTCGGCCGGCTATCGCTACGGCCAAGCCGGCTCCAACTGGCGCCGTGGTACCAATTTTGTCGCCCAGAACAGCTGGTGGCTTAATAATGGTTCTTCCAGTAACTTTGCCTTAAATGGCTACTGGCAGCCCAAGCGCGCCGGCCTTGTGCCTTCACTTAGCGCCGGCTGGGGTATTTCTAGCCTCAGCGATAATGGCGATGGCTCTGCCCCAATAGGAACGAAGAGTCCGAACTATGCATATCGGACTCCCTATGTCAGTGAGTCCCAGAGCTGGTTTGTTGGCCTGCAGTGGGCCGATGTGTTCCTGAGGGGCAATGCCTTTGGTATGGCCTTCGGCCAACCCACGTTTGCCAAGAGCCTGTCCTTGGGCGCTAACAGCATCAATGCTGCCACCAAGACTCCTTACACCACCTTTTCCAACGACGGCAACTATGCCTGGGAATGGTGGTATAAGTTCCAGGTTTCCGACAACATCAGCATCACCCCGGCTTTGTTCTATCTGAGTCGTCCCCTAGGTGCTCAAACCAACGAATTGGTGGGTGATACTGCGGTTAAGGAACTCAATCGCGGTTCCACCTTCAGCAACTTTGGTGCTCTCGTCCAGACCACCTTCAAGTTCTGATCCCCTTTCCATCTGTTTCATTGCCCCCCGCAAGGGGGGCTTTTTCAATGCTTATTGCGGGCATGAGGCAGACTCCTGCCTTGATTCCGTTGGATCATGGTTGCCGCAGGGGATCCCTACCAGGTGCTCGGTGTGGAGCCATCGGCCACCTCTGCCGAGATCAAGGCCGCCTATCGGGCCCTCGTCAAACGGCACCATCCCGATGCCGGTGGCGATGCCGAGCACATCCTGGTCCTCAACGCGGCCTGGGAGGTGTTGGGCGACCGCCAGCAACGGCGTCGCTTTGACGAGGCCCGCCAGGCACCAGGGCCGGCCCAACCCAGGGGGCCACACTGTGGCCCAGGGTCGCCCCACCGCCGCAGTGTGGCCCAGGACGGCGATTTGATTAGCTGGTTGCAGCAGGTGTATACCCCCATCGATCGGTTACTGGGCCAGGTGATCAATGCTTTTCCGGCCCAATTGCGTTCCCTGGCGGCCGATCCCTATGACGATGCCTTGATGGAGAGTTTCTGCACCTTCCTTTGCCAAAGTCAGGCCAGGCTCGAAAAGGTCGAACAGCTTTATCGCTCCAGGGCCTGTCCGGGTTCGGCCCGTGGGTTTGGGCTCAGCGTTTATCACTGTCTCAGCCAGGTGCAAGATGCCCTAGGCGAACTGGAGCGCTACACCATGGGTTACGTGGACAGCTATCTGCGCGATGGCCGCGAGATGCTGCGGGAGGCCAAGCAACGGCGCTCCAGGTTGCAGCAAGAACGGCGTCAGCTTGAGATTTAGGCCGTAAGGCCTGGGGCCGGATAGGCCTCAAGTTGGTCGAGTCGCAACCAGACATCGGGGACGGGCCGGCGCCAGCGCACCTGGGCATGCTCTCCCTTCAGCATCAGAATCTCGCCGGGCCCCTCCAGGACATAACCCGGCAGCTGGGGATCACTGGCCGCTGCTTCCAGGCTGCCTCGGTAGGACGAAGCCAGGAGGCGGACTAAAGCCCCTTTTTTCAGGGCGGCAGCTAGCGGTGGCGCGGCTTGGCTAGGAGCCGGCGTTGTGGAGTCTGGGGCGGCAGGAACGGTGTCGACCATCAGCGGCTGAGGCGATGGCGGCACCCTAGGTCGGCCCTTCGCCCCTGGCGGACTCCTAGCCTCAAACCACCATTTCCGGGACTGCGATGCGTCTGCTGTTGTTGGGATGTTCCGGGTTCATTGGCAGGGAGCTGGTGCCCTGGTTGCTAGAGCGGGGCCATGAACTCACCTTGGTCAGTCGGCGATCCCAACCTTTCCCCGCCCTGGCCGATGGCTTGGTTTGTCTGAAACTCGACCCAGCCCAACCCGCCAGTTGGCGTCAACCGCAACTGCTGGCGGCCCTGGAGGCGGCTGGCGGCGTGGTCAACCTGGCCGGTGAGCCCATCGCCGAGCGGCGTTGGAGTGAGGCCCAGCGCCAGATCCTGCGTTCCAGCCGTCTGTCCACCACAGCGTCCCTGGTGGCTGCCATGGCGGCGTTGCCCCAGCCCCCCAGCGTGCTCGTAAATGCTTCGGCGGTGGGTTTCTATGGCACCAGTGAGGCAGAACGCTTTCGCGAAAGTAGTGGCGCTGGCGATGATTTTCTCGCGGCCCTTTGCCGTGATTGGGAGCAGCAGGCCCAGGCTGCCCCGGCCGCCTGCCGGGTGGTGATTCTGCGCATTGGCATCGTGCTGGGCCCGGATGGCGGTGCCCTGGGCCGCATGCTGCCGGTGTTTCGCTCTGGATTCGGTGGGCCGATTGGCTCGGGCCAGCAGTGGATGAGCTGGATCCACCGCCATGATCTCTGCCGTTTGGTGGGTCAGGCCCTTGAGGATTCGACCTACACCGGGGTGATCAACGCCGTCGCACCCGAACCGGTGCGAATGGTTGATTTTGCTAACGCCTTGGGGGCAGCCCTGAATCGACCCGCGCTCTTACCCGTGCCTGGTCCCGTCTTGCAGTTGCTGCTGGGGGATGGCGCCCAGGTGGTGTTGGAAGGTCAGCAGGTTGTCTCGGAGCGCTTGTCAGATCTGGGCTTTGAGTTCGAATTCGGCGGCCTCAGGGCTGCCCTCGCCGTTGCCACCAGCCCAGAATCCCGCTAGTCAGTGCCGCCGCCATTAGCAGGCCCACTGCCGGCATGATGAGTGGTTCCCAGAGGCCTTGGAAGGCCTGGAGGGGGCCTCCCCGGCCCTGGGTTTGCAATACAACGGCCAGGGCAAACCAGAGGGCGGCGCCGATGACCAGAAAGACATTCACTACCAAGAGTCGATCAAGCAGCTGCTTGAGGGTGCCCCAAGGGCCGTTGGGCCGGGGGGCGGCAGCGGTGGGCTTGGCCTGGGAACCTGTCATTGGCACTGCCGGCGAAGCAAATTGAGCATTTCCATGATCGCTCCAGCCTGGCGTGCGCTGCCGCCGGGGGGACCTAGCCGTGCCGCCGCAATCTGTTCCAGGTCCCTTCGCCAGGCGGGTCCACGCTCGGGATCGCCCAGGTGCTCGAGTTGGTCGGCCACCATTGCTGCCGTGGCGCTAAGGGTGACGTCCTGGCCGCTTTCCCCCGGGGCACAACTGACGCCGGGCCCCAGCAGGCGCCGTTGGGCTTCGGCGAAGCGCCCGTTGAACTGGGGGCCTGATCCGGCCAGTTGCAGCACCGGTTTACCCAGCCCGACGGCCTGCTCGGCTGCGGTGCCGGCCATCGCCAGCAGCAGGTCACTGTCGCGCAGCACCTCGACAAACCCTTGCCACAGCAAGCGAAGCTCCAGATGGCCCCACCGCAGCACAGCCTCTTGTTTTCCAAGGACTGGTTCTGACAAGCTCCAGCCCAGGGGCGCCGCTGCCGCAAGCACCTCGTCCGCGCCCAGCGCCCCTACCAATGCCGCTTGCAACCGCAAGGCCCCCGGTCGTTGTAGGGGCTCCGGCAGCCGTTGGAGCACCTCCAGCATCAACAACAGGTTGGCCTTGGCCTCGGGGAGGCGGCTGCCGGGCAGCAGGCCCAGGCCTTGGGCAGAAGGGCCACGGGCTGCTGGGGTGGGGCGGGCCGCTGCCGCCACAGCATCCTGAAAGGGATTGCCCAGGAAGCGGACGGGGCGCCCAAGTTGCCCGCTCAGATCGTCGGCCGTGAGGGCATCTCGGCTCCAGATGGCCTTTATGCGCTCCTGACGCAGCAGCCAGCCGCAGGGCCAAGGCAACTGTAGTTTACCTTCGTAATGGCTGGAATAGGCAACCAAATACACCACAGCCGGGCGGCCGCTGAGCCAGGCCGCCAGCACGGGAACCAGATCCCCCACGGCCACCACCAAGCCGTAATCACGGCGGTGGCGCATCAGGGTAACGAGACGGGTGAATAAATATTGCGCTTGCCCTTGCCACAGTTCCGTGAGGCGTCCCCGCAGGCTGGTGTAGCCAAGTCCACCGGTGCTGAAGTTGCGGGTGCGGCCAATCACCTCGAGGCCGGCCCGGCGGTAGGCCTCGCCAGCGCCGACAAGCGGTAACGCCTCAACCCATTGCTGACGTTGGCGGAGTTCCCGGCCCAGGAGGGATCCGCTTAGATCTTCGCCATGGCCGTTGCTGATCAGCAGGATCCGGCTCACGGCTGCAGCCAGTCCCGCACCTTGGCCAAAGCGGCCCAGCCGGGCCGTCGCTGCAAGCCATCGGCGATGGAGCCGTTGAGCTCTTCGGCCATTTCCGGAGCCAAGACCAGAACCCGCTTGACCACGTCCACATGCTCCCGCACACCCTTGG
>CAMDWF010000063.1 GCA_945878795.1 Synechococcus sp. UW140 | reverse complement strand
AGCCGGTTCATCTTGCGTTCGACCAGAGCGCGACGATGACTGAGCACTAAACGGTTGCGCTCTTCATCAACTTCGAGGAATTTCAGCGGCAGGAAATCGGCGACAAGTTCTTCTTTCGCCTTGCGGGTGCTGATGTGGCTGCCGGGAATAAAGCCCCTAAGCCCTTCAACACGAACCAGGGCCCCACCGCGGTTGGTAGCGAAGACTTCGCTGTAGATCGTGGCGTCCTCTTTTTGAAGCTGACGGACACGCTCCCAAGCACGTTGGTATTCAATACGGCGAACTGAAAGAGTGAGTTGCCCATCTTCATTCTCTTCACTGAGAATGAAGAATTCTCGTATTTCTCCAGGTTCTAGAACGTCTGACAGGTGTTCGACCCGGTTAATCGATACCTCTTGCAGAGGCATGAATGCGGCAGTTTTGGCACCAATGTCAATCATGGCACCCTTCGATTCAAGGGCAAATACTGTGCCGTTGACGACATCGCCAGGCTTAAAATTATAATCATATTTACTCAGCAGTGAGGCGAATTCATCCAGAGTGAAGCCTACGGCTTCCATGTCCTGCTTGGATTTGCGACTGCTGGAATTGTCGGCCGTGGGGACGGCCTCCGGAACCTCAAATTCTATTTCCTCTTCGCTGCTGTCGCGAAGGGAGTCGATTTCTGCCACAGAGCCTGGGGATGCAGCGTTGGCTTTAACTTGGTTCGGTTCGGAGGTCGTTGTCGCAGTCATCGTTAAATGGCGGTCTGCCCAGGGCAGTACGAAAGGAGTTGGCTTGCCGCCAGCAAGACAACAGTTCCATATTCTACCAAGAGACCTTTACAGGACTCGGCTTCAAGGCACTGCCGCAAGCGTTGCCTTGGCATTCCCGCGATTGGGTGTGTCCCCACCCAAGACCTCAAGGGCTGAGACGAAATCGCTCACACTCTTGAATTGACGATAAACAGAAGCAAACCTCACATAGGCAACGTCACTCATATCCCGCAGCTGCTGTAAAACCATCTCTCCGATTTCGTTGCTGGTCACTTCCCGGCCAGCTCGCTGCTGCAAGGAAATTTCAATTTCATCGACGACCGCTTCCAGGCTTGCCGGTGCCAGACCTGTTTTCTCACAAGCCCGCAGTAAACCATGCAACAGTTTCGATCGATTGAAAGTTTCGCGATGGCCGTTCCGTTTGAGCACCGTGATCGGAACGGTCTCAACCCTTTCGTAAGTGGTGAAGCGGAAGTCGCAGTTCAGGCATTCGCGCCTCCGCCGCACGCTGCGCCCAGAATCCGCAGCCCGAGATTCCAGTACGCGACTATCGGTGTGTTGGCAGGAAGGGCATTGCATGCCCGTGGACTCCAATTGTTCATCAATCTTAGACAGGCTTGTACAGATTGAACAGCCCCCTGTCTCCATTCCCAACAAAAAAAAGCCCCTTTTGGGGCTTTTCATTAGGACGCTTGTCCTGTTTGATCATTTGCCGATCTTTGGAGGATCGCGAAAGGCGATGGCAAAGAACAGGGTTGATATGGCCAGAGCCAAGATCAAAATGTAGGCAAAGCTTTCCATGGAGTGTCCTCGAGTGTCCTGCGGTCAGCTGAGTGTGGTTCCTGCCGGAGGCACATAGCCTTCGGGCAAGCGACGAGTTGAACGGTCACCGAGCTTTTCGAAGAGCCCGAATTCAACTTGTTCGCCGAGGTCTGGATCGATGCCGGCGAAAACATCTCTATAAAGGGTGCGGGCTCCATGCCAAATGTGCCCAAAAAAGAAGAGTAGAGCAAAGGTGGCATGACCGAAAGTAAACCAGCCCCGTGGCGAACTTCGGAAAGTTCCGTCGGAGTGGTATTTCTCGCGATCAAATTCAAAAGCTTCGCCTAATTGGGCTTTGCGGGCAAGCCTCTTGACATCGGCGGGGTCCTTGAAGGTTTGGCCGTTGAGGGCGCCTCCATAAACAGTTGCCGTGACTCCTTGCTGCTCAAAAGAGTATTTGGCTTCAGCGCGACGGAAAGGAATGTCGGCGCGAACCGTACCCTCTTTATCCTGGAGAACAATGGGAAAATTCTCAAAGAAGTTGGGCAGTCTACGAACCTCAATGGCTCGACCATCCTTATCTTGGAAGGAAATGTGGCCGATCCATCCAGTTGGAAGACCATCACCATTGACCATTGGACCCACCCGGAAAAGACCTCCCTTAGCAGGACTGTTGCCGACGTAATCGTAGAAAGCCAGTTTTTCAGGGATGGAAGCCCAGGCTTCTTCATTCGTGGAACCATTATCAAGGGCCGTTTGGACTCGGCGATTGATTTCGGTTTTGAAGTAACTCTGATCCCACTGATAGCGAGTCGGACCAAAAAGTTCTATTGGTGTGGCTGCTGCGCCGTACCACATGGTGCCAGCAACAATGAATGCTGCAAAGAAAACAGCGGCAATTGCACTCGCCAGTACCGTTTCAATGTTCCCCATCCTCAGAGCCTTGTAGAGCCTTTCGGGCGGTCGGGTCGTGATGTGAAAGATGCCAGCAATGATGCCGACAATGCCGGCAGCGATGTGGTGGGCAACGATTCCACCAGGATTGAATGGATTGAATCCTTCGGGTCCCCAAGAGGGTTGAACCTTTTCAAGGTGACCAGTGATGCCGTAGGGGTCTGAAACCCACATCCCGGGTCCAAAGACACCAGTGAGGTGGAAAGCTCCGAATCCGAAGCAGCCAAGACCGGCAAGTAAAAGGTGAATCCCGAAGATCTTGGGAAGATCCAAGGCTGGTTCCCCGGTGCGGGGGTCTTGCCAGATCTCCAGATCCCAATAGGTCCAATGCCAGATGGCAGCCAGGAAAAGCAGACCACTGAAAATGATGTGGGCTGCAGCGACGCCCTCAAAGCTCCAGAAGCCGGGATCGACTCCTGTTTCTCCGGTGATGCTCCAGCCGCTCCAACTTCCGGTAACCCCAAGGCGGGCCATGAAAGGCATCACGAACATGCCCTGACGCCACATGGGGTTGAGGACCGGATCGGACGGATCGAAGATGGCCAGTTCGTAGAGAGCCATGGAGCCGGCCCAGCCGGCAACCAAAGCGGTGTGCATAAGGTGCACGGCGAGCAAGCGGCCCGGGTCGTTGATGACGACCGTGTGCACCCTGTACCAGGGCAATCCCATGGGGGTCAGGTCTGGGTGTGGTGATGATGGTAGTTGTTGCCGACCTCCTCCAGCGCAGACCGGTTACGGACCGCAACGGGGACTGAGCTGCCACAAGCGGCAAAATGCAGCTTTGGAGTCTGGCTATGCCGGTGATTCGTTTCGTGCGTGAAGGTCGGGACGTTGAGTGTTACCCCGGGGAAAACCTGAGGGAAGTGGCCCTTAGGGAGGGGATCGAGCTCTACGGCCTCAAGGGAAAACTCGGTAATTGCGGTGGCTGCGGTCAGTGCATCACTTGTTTCGTGGATGTCGAAGGGGCCGATCCCCTCGCCATGACCCCATGCACCGCGGTCGAGGAACAGAAGCTTCGCCGCCGCCCTTCTTCATGGCGACTGGCCTGCCAAGCCCTTGTTCAACGTTCGCTTGTGGTGCTCACCCGTCCGCAAGTGGGACTGCCGGACCGAGAAGCCATCATGGCCCGGGCCCTGGGAATGCCACTGCCCTCTGGCCCCTTGGCCTGGCCGGAGCCGGAGCTCCAGGCCGACCCTGAGGAAGGGGAAGAGGCAGGGGAAGGAGAAGTCGACTCCACTACGAGGGATGAAGCTGGTGGGGGCTAGGCCGGGCGGCGGTGATACCGTCTCATCAAATTCTCGATTGCCATGGAAACCAACGATCTCGGTTTCGTTGCTAGCCTTCTTTTCGTTTTGGTGCCGGCTGTTTTTTTGATTGTTCTTTACATACAGACCAGCAGCCGTCAAGGGGGCTGAATCCTTGCCTTAACTCGCTGTTGCAGGGCGCCGAATCGATTCCGGCTCCCTGACCAGTAGAACTGGTGATGGAGCATGGACTCGAATGTAATCACTGACGGAACTGCCCAGCAGACGATCCAAATCCACCAGAGCTTTGGCGATTAATGGTCGGCGATCCTGGGAGGCAATCACCACCAAATCGGCCCTAATATCTTCGGCTGCCTGACAAACCGCTCGGCCGATATCGCCGCTGCGATGTATGGCTACCATCTCAACTCCCAGCGCCCTGGCTCGTTTAACCGCTTTGTCCAAGGTTTCATCTGCCTGGCTGCGTCCGCCTCGCGAAGGGCTTATTTCTTGCCGCGCTACATGGATGCCCGTAAGCGAGCCGCCGGGTATACCCGCCACCAATTCGCAGGCCAGCCTGATGGCGTCGTCACCTACGCCAGTGCCATCTACGGTCACGAGTACACGGTTGATGGCCCTGACATAGAGGTCGTCGCGAACCAACAGCATGGGCCGGGTTGACAACTGAAACACGTATTGGCTGGCACTATTGGCCAGGATGGATTGCAGCCTGCCGAGACCCCTGGAACCCATCACGATCAGATCAGCATTCACTTCTTCGGCTACGCCCAACACCGTCTGCTTGGTGTCTCCTTCTCGCACGATGGCCGTCACTTCAGCGGGAACCAGTCCCATACGGCCGATAGCTTCGTTCAGGAGAATAGTGGCTTGTTTGCGGTGGTCTTGGAGATTGTTAGCTCCTTGTTCGTTGACCACATGCAAAAGGTTGATCCTTGCCTGGCGACAGGGGGGGATGGCACGCAGCATGCGAACCATTTCTTCAACGTTGCCCTTGCCTGAATCGGCGATCAGAAGATTGCGGAACACGGTTGGAAGGTTGGCTTTGGGCAGCTTATTGCTCAATGTGTCTTTGTTTCCTGAAGTCGGTTGAATTCAACCTCCGCCCATGCCCCCAGCGCATCAATGCCAACCTTCCCAGCCCTGGTGCCTCCAGCGCCGCGTGCTTCCCCAGCACACCGACCATGCCGGTGTGATGTGGCATGGCGCTTATGTGGCCTGGCTTGAGGAGGGGCGAGTGGAGGCCCTGGCCAGTGTGGGGCTGGATTACGCCGAGCTTTCCGGCCGAGGCCTGGAGATGCCTGTGGTGTCGCTGGGGATCGATTATCGACAGCCTCTGTGGCACGGAGACCAGGTGACACTCCTCAGTGAGGTCCTGCCTTTTAAGGGGGTGAGACTGCCCTGGGCCTGTCGGTTTCTGGATCCAGATGATCGATTGGTGGCCGTGGCTCGGGTCGAGCTTGTTCTGGTGGGCAGCCCAGGGGGCCAGGCGGCGAAGGTGCTGCGGCGCTATCCGGAGGACCTGGAGAGAGCCGTGGCCCGATTACGGGCGGGGCCAGGGGTGAAGCTATAGTATAAATGTACTGACGCAAAGGCGCTTTGGGGCGGTTTATTCCTGGGTTTGGCTCTGGCTACCGGTCTGTTCCGGCATCTGGTTTGGCTGGGGCCGCCGGACAGGCTGAGATCCCTGGAGATGGGGCTTTTTCGTCTTTTTTGGGTGCTGCAAGGCCCCCCATGGCGGCACGAAACCATCGCCCTTGGGCCCGGGAACGGCGCCTTTGGTGGCTGCTCTGGTCAGGTTGCCCTGGCATCGGGTCTGGGCGTTTGCAAACCCTGGACAGGGCGTTTGTCTCCTTGGCTGCGGCTTGGCGTGCTCCCTGGGAAGCCTTAGCCCGTCTGCCGGGGTGGCATGCGGGCCTGGAAGAACCCCTGACCAGCTATCGCTGCCGGTGGGGGGTGGAGGATCCCCTGCCTGCTTGGTCTCGACATTGTGGAGGAGGGGTTGGGGTGCTGTTGCCAGGGGATGCGTCCTGGCCATCCGCCATGAAACAGCTGGCCCGCCCTCCCCTGGCTCTCTATTGGAAAGGTCGTGGAACTCTCTGGGCCTCCCTCCAAAGTTCCCAGGCCGTGGCCGTGGTCGGTACCCGTCGAGCCTCAGACCATGGCTTGTTGATGGCCCGCCGACTGGGCGCCGTTCTGGCAGAAGCGGGTTGGCCGGTCGTCAGCGGTCTGGCCGAGGGCATCGATGGGGCCGTACATCGAGGCTGCCTTGAGCAGGGAGGGGTTC
The DNA here is from genome assembly GCA_945878795.1 of Synechococcus sp. UW140. Taxonomy (GTDB): domain Bacteria; phylum Cyanobacteriota; class Cyanobacteriia; order PCC-6307; family Cyanobiaceae; genus Cyanobium. Next base: position 4,083 of record CAMDWF010000063.1, on the reverse strand, counting down.
CGGTCGGTGTCCTCGGCACCCCCCTGGACCGGGTGTATCCCCGTCACCACGCTTCCCTTCAAGCCCAGGTGGGTACCCAAGGATTGCTCGTCAGCGAACTTCCCCCTGGATGCCGGGTTCAGGCGGGCCACTTCGCCAGTCGAAACAGGTTGCAGGTGGCCCTGGCTGCTGCCCTTGTGGTGGTGGAGTGTCCTGAGCGCAGTGGCGCACTGTTGTCGGCGGAGTTGGCCTGGAAGCACGAGTTGCCCATCTGGGTGGTTCCGGCCGATGCGGGAAAGACCTCGGCTATCGGCAGCAACCGTCTACTGGTGCAGGGCGCCACCCCCCTCCTAACCCCCGCCGACCTCATCGCTTCGATTGGCAAAGGTCCCTTGAAGTCCGCCAGCAGGACGTCTGCCTCGACTCCCCTGGCATCCTGTCGTGCCTTGGGTTCGGCAACCTCAATGGAGTCCAAACGCCAAGCCTTGCTTGGGGCCCTTGGCAGTGGTTCCAACCTGGATCAGCTCAGTCTCGACCTGGGTTGGTCCGGCCAAGACATCACAGCGGGCTTACTTGAGCTTGAACTGGCTGGGCTGGTTCTGGCCCAGCCAGGTCTCCGCTGGCGATTGCGCTGAAAACCTCAGCCACTCCAATTTTTTAAAGTTGCTGCCATGGAAAACTTCGTCGATCAATCTCAGCCTGATGCTCTTTTCCCCCTCAAGGGAGATGCCGCACGAGGGCCATCGGCGGCGGGAACGATCCGTGGTGATGAACTCCTGGTCTGGCGCAGAGCACTATTGCGCCGTGGTGGTGGGGCCGTGGATCTGGACTGGCTGTTGGAGATGGCCGGGGGTCTGAGCTGGAGCCAAATGCAGTCGGTCTTCCTACACCCAGAACGGTCGTACAGGCTGGACACCTCCCTGGAGGCTATCGAAACGCTATGGAACCATCACCTGCAGACGGATGTGCCCCTTCAATACCTGGTCGGATTGTGCCCCTGGCGTGATCTCGAGCTTGAAGTTGGCCCAGGAGTTTTGATACCTCGTCAGGAAACCGAACTCTTGGTGGAGCTGGCCTTGTCGTTAATGCCTGCTGCGGTGCACCCGCGACCGCCCTTGGTTTGGCTGGACCTCGGCACGGGCTCCGGATGTCTTGCTGTGGCGCTGGCCCTGGCCTTTCCGGAGAGCTCGGGATGGGCCGTTGATTGCAGTGATTTAGCCCTGGCAAGGGCGGAGACCAACCTGGAGCGTTACGGTTGCCGGAACTCCGTGCGACTTCTGCAGAGCCATTGGTGGCAATGCCTGGATGTTTTGCAGGGTCAGCTGGATCTGATCGTGACCAACCCCCCTTATATTCCGACTTCACTGCTAGCCAACCTGGACCCAGTGGTGCGTCAACATGAACCGTTGTTGGCTCTGGATGGGGGTGAGGATGGATTGGACTCGATCCGCTCGGTTGTGGCTGAGGCCAAGACTTACCTTGCTCCAGGTGGGCTGTTGCTGATGGAACACCACCATGATCAGAGCAATGCTGTGATCGATCTTCTGGTTTCAGTGGGGCTTAGTCAGCCCCAGTCCCACCGAGACCTGGAAGGTATCTTGCGTTTTGTGTCCGCGCGGCAAGTCGCCATCCCTGGGATGCAATTCAGCCCCTTTCCATGATGGTGGCTCCAGCCCAGGCTGCTGCCGCCCTTGTTGCCGCCGTGGGGCGCGGTGATGCTGTGATGTTCCCCACGGATACTCTTCCGGCACTTGCGGCCCACCCGTCCGCAGCGCAGCGGCTCTGGGACCTCAAGAACCGGCCCGCCCACAAGCCCCTAATTTTGATGGGTGCCAATCTGGAACAGCTACGCAGCCTATTGGCGGTCCCCTGGCAAGAACCTTGGTTGCAACAGGCTGCGGCCTGCTGGCCAGGGGCATGCACCCTTGTCATTCCGATGCCAGGTCCCCTGGCGGACTTGTTGAATCCGGGGGGCACCAGCCTTGGCTTGCGGGTTCCTGCTTGTCCTATGGCCCAGCAGTTTCTGGACCGCTGCGGACCTCTGGCCACCACCAGCGTTAACCAGTCCGGAGACCCACCTGCCTCAGATGAGGTAACCGCCCGCTTGGTCTTTCCGCAGCTGCCCCTGCTCGCCCCTCTGCCTTGGCCAGCTGGTTCAGGACAGCCTAGTCGTGTGCTTATTTGGCAAGACAATGCTTGGCAACGCCTTCGTTGAAGCCAGAGTCACGGCCTGACTGGGCGGGCTCCCGATTGAAATCCGAGGGGTTTGTGCAACCTGTCGCTCTGTTGGTCCTCATCACCTTGGTGTTCAGTCATTGGTTCGTAGAGCCCATGGTGCTGCTTTTCAAACCCTTTTTTCTCCTGGGCTGGTTGCCATGGGCCTTCCTCGGCGGCGCTTTGTGGTTGCTGGCTGGTGATGATCCCCCCAACTCAGATCGCTGAGCGAGGTTTGGAGGCAGGCGAGAAGTGGAACCAGTGGAGGTCTTCGATGCCGCCGAGCCGTTCAGGGGGCTCGCCCTGGCGCTGAACAGTGAGGAGATCGGGGCGTCCTGCCAACAGGCGCAAGCCCTTGCCGAGGGGGATTCGGCGCTGACCTTGAAACGTTTCAGCTATGAGGGGGCGATCGTTGGCATCCCGTACTTCCAGCCAGGTGGGTTCGGAGGCCATCAGGATCAAAGCTGCTGCTGCGGGATCGTGACCATGGCCGGGGGCAAGCGGGGCCGGAATCGAACGGACCGCAACCTTGGCAGGTTGCCGCTTGGAAGGTTGCCGAGCAGCGAAGAGGGGGGGGATTCCCAGGGAGTCCCACAACGAAAAGCTTGCTTGGGGTTTGGCGCCCATCGGTTTGGGACTTTTTGCTTGGGTCGGGGCGGTGGCTAACGCGCTAGTGGGGATGCCTACGGAAGGCCTGCTGGCCGGCGGCAGGAAACGGTGCCAACCGAGGTCATCGCTGCTGCCGAGGCGCTTGGGGACGGCTTGGTTGATGGCGACGCTGACTGCATCGGCGCGGCCGGAGAGCACCTCCAGCCCCCGGCCCAGAGGGAAGCGGCGCTGCCCACTGAACAGACCCGCATAGATGGCTTCCCCGTTGATTTCCCGTACTTCGATCCAGCTGGGTTCGCTGGCCTGGACAACAAGCGTCGGAGCGACAGAGCTGCCAGAATTGGGGGGGGATTGGCCAGTTCCCTGGGGGATTGGTACGGCCGTTTGATGGCTGGCACGAACGGGATGGGGATCAGTTGGCTTGATGGTTTGCCAACCAACCGCTTCGATGCTGCCCAAACGTCGGGGCGGGGTCCCAGGGAGATGGATTGTGATGAGATCGGGGCGTCCTGCCAAAAGGCGCAGGCCCTGGCCGAGGGGAATCCGGCGCTGTCCCTGGAAGGTCTCTGCCATCAGGGGATGATCGTCGGCGTCGTGGACTTCCAGCCAGGTGGGGGCCGATGCCGTGAGGAGTACCTCACCCAAGGCGGCAATCGAAACAGGTGCCGGTTGCTTGGGCTGGGTCGGTGAAAGGGTGCCGGACTCCGAAGGACTGGCCAGGGTCTGATGGGCGGAGGAAGGAAGCTTGGCCATTGCCCCCTCCCCAGCGAAGGGGACTTTGGGGAGTCCCTCCCGAGCGCTCAGAGTCGCAGCCGAAGCTTCAATTTTGGCCGCCGTCCCCGCCGAGAGTTTGGGGGGGCTTGGGTTGAATTGATCCATCCAGCTTGCGAGGGGGCCGAGAATCGCCAGCAAGAGAAGGGATGTCGCACCCGCAAAGCCGATGGGGAGGAGGGTTCTTGATCGAGCGCTGAGGGCGACGGGCGTGTCGGCCGTTGGCCTGGGTTGGACTGCCATGGCCGCATCAGTTGTAGCCGGCAGAGCTTGGCGTTGAGGCTGATGGGTGGCAGGCAAGGTTCGATTTAGTTGCTGGCGCAGTCCCGTCCCTTCCTGACTTAGGGCTTGATTCTGATCGCGAATGGGCCGGAGCCGCTCTTCAAATTTGCGCTCGTAAAGTTCGGGCAGATCCCGTAACAAGGCTTGGTAGTTGGCAAGTTGATTGCGCGCCGCCTCCAGCTCTTCCAGGGTCAAGAGATAGTCCTTCTGGTTTTCCATGTTTATTTT
>CAMDWF010000062.1 GCA_945878795.1 Synechococcus sp. UW140 | reverse complement strand
CAGCGGATCGATCGCCACCGTGGTGATGATCCCTGAAGTCCGAGCCGCAGCCAGCAGGGGGCTGGGGTCCCACAGACCCCCTGCCGTGCCCGGCAGTTGGAGCAGCAGGCCAAAGACATCCTCCGGCAGATCGGCGCTCCCCAGCCCTTCGGCAAAGCGGCTGGCCAGATCTGCGGCCGGGATCAAGTCGATTTGGATTTCGAGGGGTTCGGCCCGGGTGCGCAAGACAGCCAGGGTCTGGGGCAACACCTCCTGGTCGACGAGAAAGCGGCGGCCTCCGCTGCGGCGGCTTACCGCCAGCGCCATGGCCATGGCTTCTGCCGCTGCGGTGGCCTCATCCAGCAGCGAGGCATTGGCAATCGGCAAACCGGTGAGTTCACTCACCAGGGTCTGGAAGTTGAGCAGGGCCTCCAGCCGTCCTTGGGCGATTTCAGCTTGATAGGGCGTGTAGGCGGTGTACCAACAGGGATTTTCGAGGACGTGGCGCTGGATTAGGGCCGGAGTGGCGGTGCCGTGGTACCCCAGTCCGATCAGGCTTCTATGGGTAAGGTTGGCTGCGGCGATTTGGGCAAGTTCGGCCAAGGCTTCGGCCTCGCCGCAGGCGACAGGCAAGCCTTCGGCGGCGGCCGCCTGGGGCAACAGGATGTCGGCCGGCACGATCTGGGCTGCCAAGGCTTCGAGGGAATCCAGCCCCAGCTCATCGAGCATCTGCCGTTGTTCCTCAGGACCCGGACCCAGGTGCCGCACGAGAAACGGGGCGCTCACAGGCGATCAATCAAGAGCCAGAATCCTAAGGAAATCAAAGGCAGGTTTGTCTGCGCTCGGAGCGCCTCGCTAGCTATTGCGCATAATCAGGCCCTCAGTGGCCATCAACCTTGCCCTGATAAGTGGCGGCATCCATCAAAGTGTCGATCTCGCTGACGTCGCTGGGAACGACCACCAGCAGCCAGCCTTCGCCGTAGGGGTCGTTCTGCAATTCTTCAGGATTGGCCAGTACGGCCTCATTGCGCGCCTGCACGGTCCCCGTGATCGGAGCCACCAGCTCTTCCACGGCCTTGACCGACTCCACCGTGCCGAAACTTTGTCCCTGGGTGACGGCGGCCCCCACCTCGGGAAGCTCCACAAAGACGATGTCTCCGAGTTGATCGACGGCGAAGGCACTGATGCCCACCCTGGCCAGATCGCCTTCGGGGCGGGTGTATTCGTGGCTGTCGGCGTAGCGGCAGTCGGTGGGGAAGGAGAGCGCCATGGCCGGGGCGGAAGCGGGGGCCGGGCCACTCTGCCAGGAGTGCCGACCGCCGGGGCTGATCAATCCCCCTGGGCCACCCCCTCCACCAGTACGGGTAGGGCCCGCTCGAGGGCCAGGGCGGTGTGGGCATGGTGGCTGCCCCCCTGGGTGAACAACACGAAGGGCTCCCTCAGGGGCGCGTCGGCTGAGAATTCGCTGGTGCTGCCGTCGATGAAGGTGCCCCCCGCCATCACCAGGTCGCTGGCATAGCCGGGCATGGGCGCGGGCACGGGGTCGAGATAGGAGCCCACCGGCGAGGCCGATTGGAAGGCCCGACACACCGCTTTGAGGGCCTCAGCGCTGCCCAGCCGCACCGCCTGGATGACGTCGCTGCGCCCCTCACCTGGCTTGGGACTGACCGCATAGCCGAGATTGGCGAACACGGTGGCGACCAGTTCGGCGCCGATGAGGGCTTCAGCCACCATCTGGGGTGCCAGAAACAACCCTTGAAACAACAGGCGGTTGAGGTCGAAGCTGCTGCCCCCCTCACTGCCGATGCCTGGCGCCGTCAGGCGGCAGCAGGCCTGTTCCACCAGCTGGCGCTGGCCGGCCACATACCCGCCTGCGGGGGCAATGGTGCCCCCCAGGTTCTTGATCAGGGAGCCGGCGATCAGATCGGCGCCCACGGCGGTAGGTTCCAGATCCTGCACCAGTTCTCCATAGCAATTGTCCACGAAGCAAAGGCAGTCGGGCTGGAGAGCCTTGACCCTTGCGCACAGCCGACCGATGGCCCGCACCCCGAGGGAAGGTCGCCAGCTGTAGCCGCAACTCCGCTGAATCAACACCATGCGGGTGGGGATCGACAGGGCCGTTTCCAGCTTCGCTTCATCCACCAGGCCAGCCGGGGTGAGCGGGAGTTCGTCGTAGACGATGCCGAACTCCGCCAACGAGCCCATGCCACTGCCCCGCAGCCCGATGACCTCCTCCAATGTGTCGTAGGGGCGGCCGGTGAGGGCCAAAAGTCGGTCGCCGGGGCGCAGCACCCCGAAGAGGGCGGCGGTGATCGCGTGGGTGCCACTGACGAATTGCAGCCGCACTGCGGCTGCTTCGGCCTGAAGCACCCGGGCAAAGACCCGATCCAAAGTGTCGCGGCCTTGATCGCCATGGCCATAGCCGCTCACCGAAGCGAAGTGCTGGGTTCCGACCCGCTCGGCGGCTAGGGCCTCCAGCACAGAAGCCAGCCGAGGCCGAATGGCTGCCGTATGGGCCCTGACCAGGGGGGCGATCTGCTCCAGGGCTGTGGCCACATGATCACGGGCCCAACGGGTGGACAAGGGCAGGAGGCGGAAGGGGCCATCTTGCCGCTGAAATGTCTTGGGGTTTATTCCTCAGCCAGTTTGCGGCGGATCGCTGTGGCCAGATCATCCACTGCTTGGGGCTGGATGCAGGAGTTTTCGTCCAGGGAGTGGGCTCGATTCCGCAGGAGCTCCAGGAAGCGTTCCGGCCCCAGTTCCACGGCAACCGATCCCCCCAATTGGGCCAGGGTGCGCCGCAGGTCTGGCAGCTCCGCCTCAAGCTCGGTGGCGCCGTACTCCTGCTGGCCGGCCATGACGGCGGCAAAGCGGTCCCGCCGGCCGCGACGCCCCACGGGATAGGCCGCCAGCAGCTCGTCTCGGCACTGGCGCCAGGGGCGCCCCGCCGTCAATAAGTCGGCCAACGCCGCCGAGAGCGTGGCGGCCTCCTCCTCCCTGATAGAGAGGTTGAACGCTGGGGGTGCCGGCCGCAGGCCCACGAACACCTCCAACAGGTCACCGGCCCCGAGGACCCCACCTTGGGGGTCCCGCACCGCATCGGCGCCCGTCGCCAGGGCCTCGATCAGATCGGGGTGGCCGGCCAGCGCCGCCTGGAGGTAGGCCTGGTCGAGCTGGCCTGCGGGCGCTTGTTCGGCCAGCCAGCGGTTGATGCCCCCCAGGGCCAAAAACACCTCGGGCCCAGGGGAAGCCAGTTTGCCGTTGCGCAGCATTGAGAGCTGGGAATTGTGGACGCGCCCCAGATCGAAGTGTTCGGCAAGGGAGGGCAACACTCTGTGGGACCAGCCGTTGCGGGCATGCCACATGCGAATCAGATGCGCAAAGGCGATACGACCCGATGCGATATCTGCTCGGCATCCCATCCAATACGAATCCTTACTGCTATCATTCTAGCTTGGATTTCGTTTCTGTCTTCATGCTCGCCGCCAGCCCCCCCCGAGCTGCCACCAGGCTCCAGGCGCTCCATCATCGGCGAGCCGCCATCAGCTCTTTGTCCCCCGAGCGCGCCCGGGCCCAGCACAGTGGTCCCGGTGAGTCACCTGGGCCACGCTGGGGCGTCATCCTCTACATGGCGGCGGTCCATGGTCTGGCCCTGGTGGCCCTGCTGCCACGGTTCTGGAGCTGGCAGGCCCTGGTCACGATGCTGATTCTGTACTGGATCACCGCCTGCCTGGGGGTCACCCTGGGCTATCACCGTCTTCTTAGCCATCGCTCCTTCCGGGTGCCCCGTTGGTTGGAGCGTGTCCTGGCCACCTGCGGAGCCCTGAGCTGCCAGCACGGCCCGATTGACTGGGTCGGGTTGCACCGGCACCACCACAAGTTTTCCGATACTGCCGTCGACCACCACGACAGCAACCTCGGCTTTTGGTGGTCCCACATGGGCTGGATGCTCGTCGGGGTTCCGGCCCTCGCTGCCGTGCCCCGTCTGACGGGAGATCTAGCGGTTGATCCTTATTACCGCTGGTTGAACCGTTGGTTCCTGTCCCTGCAGCTCATTCTCGGCGTCTTGCTCTACTGGATCGGCAACGCCACGGGCGTCGGTGGCTGGTCCTTGGTGCTGTGGGGGATCCCCCTGCGCTTGGCAATCGTGTATCAGTGCACCTGGCTGGTGAATTCGGCCACCCATCGCTGGGGCCAGGTCAACCACGAAAGCGGTGACCACTCCAAAAACAACCCCTGGGTGGCCGCCCTCACCTTCGGTGAGGGGTGGCATAACAACCACCACGCCTTTCCCCATTCCGCCCGCCATGGCGTCGACAAAGGGCAGATCGACCTGACATGGGAGCACATCAGGCTTTTGCAACTCCTGGGCCTGGCCAGTCATGTGCGCTTACCCAGGTCCGATGTGCGGGGCCACCGCCAAAGAAGTCGTTCGGTCACGTAAGGTTTACGATCGTCCAATTCAGGTTTCCGGTTTCGTCGTCATGGCCAAGCGCGTACAGGTTGTTCTCAGTGAAGACGTACTTAGCCTTGGCAGGAACGGGGATCTCGTTGAAGTGGCCCCCGGTTACGCCCGTAATTTCCTGGTGCCCACCGGCAAGGCTGTGCCCGTAACGGCGGCCGTCCTGCGCCAAGTCGAACACCGTCGGGCCAAGGAGGCCGAGCGCCAAGCCGCCCTTAAGGCTGAAGCGGAAGCACTGAAGACTGCCCTGACCACCATTGGACGTTTCGTTGTCAAGAAGCAGACCGGTGGCGATGACGTGCTATTTGGCACTGTGACCAATGGCGATGTGGCTGATGCCATCGAAGCCGCCACCGAGAAGGCCGTCGAGCGTCGTGACATCTCTGTCCCCGACATTCACCGCACAGGCACTTATAAAGTTGTCGTCAAGTTGCATCCTGAAGTCACCGCAGAGCTAAATCTTGAAGTGGTCAGCTTCTAATTTTCTAGGCCCCAGGACCTAAGTCAAATAAGAGCGCAAGAAATTTTATGGGCATTCACTTCGATGATCCCCACATTATCCGTCGGATGTCGTCGACCATGGATGGCCCATTCAAGCCCTGAACGATGCAGTCTTCGTTCAGGGCTTACTTCATCTTTAATCCTCGGTTCGTCCTAGGTCATGGCTTCCCGGGGGATGGCTTTGGGGCCTTCTCACAACCATCAACCAAATCAAAACCCTACCTGTAGCGTCCACGCCGGAGAGTCCGCTGATCCGTACGCGAGGCTCCCACTCTTCAGCTCCACCCTCCGTCGTCGTCCGCGAGATTGGCCATGGTTACCGTTCCCTTGAGCGACTCTGGCGCCCCCGAGGTTCCCGCCCCCCGATCGAAGCGGGGCGGGGAATTTCGGGGCGAGGGTGGCGGCTTTGAAGCCACTCCCGATGGCCTTCCCCCCCAAAATCTGGAGGCCGAAGAGGCGGTCCTTGGGGGTATCTTGCTGGACCCGGATGCCATTGGCCGGGTGGCAGACGTTCTCCAGCCTGAGGCTTTTTACCTGGGCGCCCACCGGGAGATCTACCGCACTGCTTTGATGCTTCATAGCCAAGGCAAGCCCACGGATCTCACCGCCATGGCGGCTTGGCTCGCCGACACCGGCCACCTCGAAAAGGTGGGAGGCAGCGCCCGCTTGGTGGAACTGGTGGAACGCACCCTCAGCACCGCCTCGATAGACCAGGTGGCGCGCTTGGTGATGGATAAATACCTCAGGCGCCAGCTGATTCGATCAGGCAACGAGGTCATCCGTCTCGGCTTCGACCAGAGCAAACCCATGGAGCAGGTGCTCGATGAAGCCGAGCAGAAGATCTTTGCCATCAGCCAGGAAAAACCCAGTGTGGGCTTGATTCCCACCGCCGAGATCCTCACAAGCACCTTCAACGAGATTGAGAGTCGCTCCCTCGGCACCGCCGTCGCCGGCATCCCGGTGAACTTCTACGACCTCGATGCCATCACCCAGGGCCTGCAGCGCAGCGATTTGATCATCGTGGCGGGTCGGCCCGCCATGGGGAAAACCTCGATCGTGCTCAATATCGCCAAAAACGTGGCCCAGTTGCACAAGCTGCCGGTCGCTGTATTCAGTCTGGAAATGAGTAAAGAGCAACTCACCTATCGCCTGTTGTCGATGGAGGTGGGCATCGAAAGCGGCCGACTCCGCACGGGCCGGCTCCAACCCGAGGAATGGCCCTTGCTGGGCGACGCCATCAGCAAACTCAGTGAACTGCCCTTGTTCCTCGATGACAAACCCAACGCCGGTGTCCTGGAGATGCGTTCCCTTTGTCGGCGCCTGATGGCTGAAACCGGCAAGGAATTGGGATTGGTGATGATCGACTACCTGCAGCTGATGGAGGGTTCGACCCCCGATAACCGGGTACAGGAGATCTCACGCATCACCCGGGGCCTCAAGGGCATGGCCCGGGAACTCAATGTACCCGTGATGGCCCTTTCCCAGCTCAGCCGTGGCGTCGAGGCCCGCACCAACAAACGGCCCATGCTCAGTGATCTGCGTGAATCGGGCTCGATTGAACAAGATGCCGATCTGGTGCTGATGATCTACCGCGATGAGTACTACAACCCAGACACTGCCGACCGCGGCATCACCGAAGTGATCGTAACCAAGCACCGCAATGGCCCGGTCGGCACGGTCAAATTGCTATTTGAACCCCAGTTCACGCGCTTTCGCAACCTGGCTGCCTGAAGCAGGCAAAGGGTTGGGGGCATGTCGTATGCTATCTTTTCTTCCTGTGCCGATGTTCTGTGCCCGTCCGCTAGCCGGGCCTCCAGTCGCGACACAAGGGTCGTCCGTGGTGACGGTCCTCCAGGCCAGTACGGGCAGAGTGTTTCGACACCTAACCGTCGGGAAACTGCAATGAGATCACCTGGGAAATTCCCAGGCCTCTTAGCGCAAGTCCCAGCCCACTGACTTCGCTCGCTAGCCCCCAGTCCCGGATTCCATCCAGGACAGTTCGCGATTCACGAATTCAGATTCCTGCCATCCTTGGGCAATTTCGGTTGTCCTGGGGTCAACTCGATAACGAGTTGTCTATGGCTTTTCCAGCTGGCTTAATTCCCTGTCCCAATGTCCATCGGCATTCTCGGGAAGAAGCTGGGTATGTCCCAGTTCTTCGACGACGAAGGCAGATCCATCCCGGTCACCGTGATCGAGGCGGGTCCCTGCCGCATCACCCAGATCAAGAACGACTCCACCGACGGATACTCCGCCGTTCAGGTTGGTTTTGGCGAAATCCGCGACAAGCTTGTCAACAAGCCTGCCAAGGGTCACTTGGCCCTCTCTGGTAACGACCCGCTGCGCCATTTGCGGGAGTACCGAGTGGCCAGCGTTGACGGTCTTGAGTTGGGTGGGGCGATCACCGTATCCGCCTTCGAGCCCGGCCAGAAGATTGATGTCAGTGGTGACACCATTGGTCGTGGCTTTTCCGGCTATCAAAAGCGCCATGGCTTCAGCCGTGGTCCCATGAGCCACGGTTCCAAGAATCACCGCGAACCGGGGTCCACCGGCGCCGGCACCACCCCCGGTCGCGTTTATCCCGGCAAACGGATGGCCGGTCGCTACGGCGGCAAACAGATCACCACCCGCGGACTGACCATCCTCAAGGTTGATACCGAGCACAATCTGCTCGTGGTCAAGGGCTCCGTTCCCGGCAAGCCGGGCGCCCTGCTCAACATCCGCCCGGCCAAGCGGGTGGGCTTCAACGCGGCGTCCTGAGGAAAATCACCATGGCTAATTGTTTAGTACGTGATTGGCAGGGCAACGAAAGTGGCCAGGCCTCCCTCGACCTCCAGGTCGCTCGGGAGACTTCCGCCGCTAGCCTCCTGCATCGCGCCGTCGTGCGCCAACTCGCCAATGCCCGCCAAGGCACCGCCAGTACCCTCACCCGCGCTGAGGTGGCTGGTGGTGGCCGCAAACCCTATAAGCAGAAGGGCACTGGCCGGGCCCGACAAGGGTCCATCCGCACCCCACTTCGTCCCGGTGGTGGCATTGTTTTTGGTCCCAAACCCCGCTCCTACGCCCTAGCGATGAATCGCAAGGAGCGCCGCCTGGCCCTGCGTACCGCCCTGATGAGCCGCGTTGCGGACATCACCGTGGTCAAGGGCTTTGGCCAGGGGCTGGATTCCCCCAAAACCCGCGAAATCACAGCAGCCCTGCAACGATTTGGCATCGCCGCTGACACCAAGGTTCTGTTGGTGATTGATGGGGCTTCAGAGGAAGTGCGCCTTTCGGTACGCAACCTTAAGAAGGTCAAGTTGATCGCAGCCGACCAGCTCAATGTCTTCGACCTGCTCAACGCCTCCAAGCTGGTGTTGAACGAAGAAGCACTCGCCAAGATCCAGGAGGTTTACGGAGATGGCTGAACGTTTCACCGGTCGGTTGGCGGATGTGATCCGTCGCCCTCTGATCACTGAGAAGGCCACCCGAGCCCTCGATCTGAACCAATACACCTTTGAGGTGGATCCTCGGGCGGCCAAGCCCGACATCAAAGCTGCGGTCGAAACTCTCTTTGACGTCAAGGTCATTGGGGTAAGCACCATGAATCCTCCCCGTCGTTCCCGGCGTGTTGGTCGCTTCGCCGGCAAGCGTGCCCAAGTCAAGAAGGCTGTGGTGCGTCTGGCCGAAGGCAGCTCCATCCAGTTGTTCCCTGAGTCCTGAGGGTCTGAATCGTCATGGCAATCCGTAACTACAGACCCACCAGTCCAGGCACCCGCACCCTGGTGGTCACCGACTTCAGCGAGATCACCGGTCGTGGTCGCGAGCGTGGCCTTGTTGTCGCCAAGCATCGCCGCAAGGGTCGCAACAATCGCGGTGTAATCACTTGCCGCCATCGTGGTGGCGGTCACAAGCGCCTTTACCGCCTGGTGGATTTTCGACGCGACAAGCACGGCGTTCAGGCCCGTGTCGCCGCCATTCATTACGACCCCCATCGCAACGCTCGCCTGGCGCTGCTCTATTACAGCGATGGCGAAAAGCGTTATATCTTGGCGCCCGCCCGCATCGCTGTCGGCCAGACCGTCATCTCCGGTCCCGAAAGCCCGATTGAGGTCGGCAACGCCCTTCCACTCTCCGCCATTCCGCTGGGCTCCAGCGTCCACAACGTTGAGTTGTACGCAGGTCGTGGTGGCCAGATGGTGCGCACGGCAGGGGCCAGTGCTCAGGTCGTGGCCAAGGAAGGGGAATACGTCGCCCTCAAGCTGCCTTCCACGGAAGTCCGGCTCCTGCGTCGGGAGTGCTACGCCACCCTTGGCGAGGTCGGTAACGCCGAACAACGCAACACCAGCCTCGGCAAGGCTGGTCGGAAGCGCTGGCTCGGCCGTCGCCCTGAGGTACGAGGGAGTGTCATGAACCCTTGCGATCACCCCCATGGCGGTGGCGAAGGTCGTGCTCCCATCGGACGTTCTGGACCTGTGACCCCTTGGGGGAAACCGGCCCTTGGTCTCAAGACCCGCAAGCGGAACAAACCCAGCAACCGCTTTGTACTCCGCAAACGTCGCCGCACCTCCAAGCGGAGCCGTGGTGGACGGGACTCTTGATGAATTACTCCGTTTCGTTGTACGCCTGATCCACCATGGGACGCTCACTAAAAAAAGGACCATTTGTCGCCGACAGCCTGCTTCGCAAGGTCGAAAAGCAGAACACCGACGACGACAAATCCGTGATCAAAACCTGGTCACGGGCCTCCACCATCTTGCCGATGATGATCGGCCATACAATTGCCGTACACAACGGCAAATCTCACGTTCCGGTCTACGTGACCGAACAGATGGTGGGCCACAAACTGGGCGAATTCGCCCCGACCCGCACCTTCCGCGGTCACACCAAGGACAAGAAGGGAGGACGTTGATCCAATGGCCAACACCACAACTGCCCAAGCCCACGGCCGCTACATTCGCGGTTCCGTCTCCAAGGTTCGGCGCGTGCTCGACCAGATCAGAGGTCGTACCTATCGCGATGCCCTGATCATGCTCGAGTTCATGCCTTATCGCTCCACAGGACCAATCACCAAGGTTCTGCGTTCTGCGGTAGCCAATGCCGAGCACAACCTCGGACTTGACCCTTCCACCTTGATCATCAGCCAGGCCATTGCCGACATGGGGCCTTCCCTGAAGCGCTTCCG